>CAYVQV010000010.1:0-19762 GCA_964454035.1 uncultured Candidatus Nitrosopelagicus sp.
CAAAAATTGTCTTAACTGCTGATAGAACTCTAATGTCACCATATAGAGGATTATCGCTTGCAACATTTTTTGGATGTGCACCAGCGATTGATCCTCATCGTAATAAAAACAGTATTTGGTATAAACTTCTAAAAAACCAAGTAACCCCAAAAGTACTGTTTGACTTTATTTGTAATTGGAGTCCAGATATCAATGGTGTAGCAAAATTTGCACCATATGGACTAAGAAAAGTCGAGGCTGGATTATTGCGTGATGGATTTGCACGTAGTGATGTAGTAATTGCTCATCCAAATCATATTGAGAAATTTATTGGTCCTGAAACTGAAGTTGTAGGAACATATGAAATGGATCCATTGGGAATGGGACCTGTTACAATGACATTCACTTATGGTAGGAGACAAACTTCTTATGATGAATACTATAACGCAGATCTTCATCGTAGAATCAATGCGGCAAAGAAGAAAAATGGAAGTCATGCTAAAGTAATTGCAGGTGCATCTGGAACTTGGCAATATAATTATGCACCAGAAAAAATTGAAGAGTATGGTCTTTATGCAATTTTAGAGGGTGAGTTAGGAGGCATTGCACCAGAGATTGATGGACACGCTGGTCGTTTCTTTAATTATTTGATTGATGGTCAATTTGAAAATATGGATCCATTTCGAAAAAGAAAAGATTTCAAAGTTGACATAAAAGAATTCAAACGTGAAAATAAAACAATGCATGGTAGATTCGTTAATTTCTGGGATAGACCAGATTTGGATGAGATTCCAAATATTATTGAACCAAGTATGCATGGAATGGTTGAAGTAATGCGTGGTTGTGGTCGTGGATGTAAGTTCTGTGATGTAACATTAAGATCATTAAGATATTATTCTCCAGAAAAAGTCAAAAAAGAAATTGAAGTTAATATTAAAAAAGGTGGATTAGATAGAGCATGGATTCATAGTGATGATATTTTTGTTTATGGAATGGATGTTAGAACTGCCAAAAACATGGAACCAAATCGTGATGCATTAGAAGATTTGTTCAAAGCAATAATGTCAACTGGTATAGTACATACTAATCCTACACATGGAACTTTATCAGGTGCAATAGCAGATGAAAGATTAGTTCCAAGTCTTTCAAAAATAACAAGAGCTGGACCTGACAATCTTACTGGAATTCAATGTGGATTTGAAACAGGTAGTGTAAGATTAATTGAAAAATATGCCGATAGAAAATTGGCGCCTTATTCACCTGATGAATGGCATTGGGTAGTAAAAGAAGGTGTTAAGACATTAAATGAGAATTATTGGATTCCAGCATTTACACTAATTATGGGTCTAGATAATGATGAACAACCTGAAGATGGTTGGGAAACTATACGATTAATCAGTGAACTTGAAAGAGAACAACCAGATTCAATGTTTACTGCTACACCTTTAACATTCGTTCCAATTGGATTATTAGAAAAATCAGAATTTTACGATATGGGCCAGGATCAAGATCCAACTCAATTAGGTGTAATGTATAAGACTTGGCAACATAATTTCAAATATGGAATTAAAAAATTTATGACTAAAACAGGTAAGCATGGTACAGGCGGAAGCATCAAAAAACTTGGTTTTAATGGTATTGCTAGAGCATTAGGAGGTGTTCCTTTGGGCGCAATGGAAAAATATGCAAGACGTAAGGGTAGAGAACATGAAAGAGTTCTTGAAAAGATTAAGGCAGAATACTGGTAATTTTCCAAATACATAAATTCTGTATTTTTTATGATGAAATATGGCAACACACGGATCGCTTACTAAAGCTGGTAAAGTTAGAGGTCAGACACCTAAAGTTGAAGGTAGAAAGATCGTTGGAACTAACTCAAAATTACGTAATAAAAACAACTTTAGAAAAAGATTCATTTTAGCAGCTGAAGGACATGGTGGAAAACTACCAGGTCAAAATAAAGCAAGTTCTAAAAGAAGACGAAGAAGGTAGTTTTTTTAATCTTTGATTCATTGTTTATAATAATTAAACAATAGGTTTATAGAGTACTAGTACCGTACCTTACGGTATGACTGATGATTTAAGATTAGATGCATTGGCGGGTGTAGGACCAGTAACAACAAGAAAATTAAATGATGCAGGAATTCATAATATTATGGATCTAATTGTTAGAGGTCCAGTAGAAATTGCAGAATTGACAGGAATGGATGTTGATTCAGCATCAAAAATTTGTGAAAAAGCCAGAGAAGGTTTAGTAGAAGGGGGATTAATTGCAAAAGATTTTGTTAGTGCTAGTGAATTATATAAGAAAAGACAAGAAATTGGAAAAATTACAACAGGAACAGATTGTCTTGATACATTATTTGATGGTGGTGTAGAAACCCAGGCATTGACTGAAGTGTATGGAGAATTTGGTTGTGGTAAAACACAGTTTTGTCATACTATGTGTGTACAAGTACAAAAATCTAAAGAAGAAGGTGGATTAGAAGGAGGAGTATTATACATAGATAGTGAGAATACTTTCAGACCTGAAAGAATTGTATCTATTGCAAATGCTAATGGAATGGATCCAGAAAAAGTACTTGATAATATTATAGTAGCACGGGCATATAACAGCTCACATCAATTTTTGATACTTGAAGAAGCTAGTGGTATGATTAAGGAAAATAATATTAAACTTGTAATATCTGATTCGGCAGTAGGTCTTTTCAGAGCAGAATATCTTGGAAGAGGAACTCTTGCAACTCGTCAGCAAAAGCTGAACAGATTTGTTCATCTGTTAGTTAGACTAGCTGAAACATATAATGTTGCAGCACTTATGACAAATCAGGTAATGGCTTCACCTGATACATTCTTTGGTGATCCAACTAGACCAGTAGGAGGAAACGTTGTTGCACATACTAGTACATATAGAATCTACTTCAAGAAATCAGGTAAAAAACGAATAGCACGAATGGTTGATAGTCCACACCATCCAGAGCAAGAAGTAATCTTTGCATTAGGCGAAGCAGGTGTAATTGATCTAGAAACTGATACAAAGAAGAAAAAAGCACCAAAATCTGTTGCTAAAGAAACTAAATCCGTAGATTCAGATACTTCTGATGATATTAAAGAAACTAAATCCGTAGATTCAGATACTTCTGATGATATTAAAGAAACTAAATCCGTAGATTCAGATACTTCTGATTTAGAACAAACAGATTCTGAGTAAGTCTTAAAATATGGGCAAATTCGCCTTAATTTGTTATGGCAACAAAAAAGACATCTGGAAGGTCACACGGATTTAAACACAAGTCTAGATCAGTAATGACAAAGGATGCACCAAGAGGTGTAAGTTTTTTGTTGAGAGAATATAGTGTTGGTGATAGAGCACTAATAATTATAGATCCAACACAACACAAAGCATTACCACATAGACGATATCATGGTAAAGTAGGAACAGTTACTGAAGTTGGTCGAAGAACTGTAATTTTAGCTGTAAAATTAGGTAATAAAACAAAAACATTAATCACTAGACTAGATCATATCAAACCATTCGGTGTATAAAAATGGAAGAAGTAAAAAAGAAACAATCAGTGTCAATTGCTGAAGTTAAGGCAATTTTACAGGAGCAAGATCCTGAAACAATGGATCAGATTCAAAGATGGACATTTGACTATGTAACAAAATTTGCAAAGATGGATCTTGAAACTGCAAAGAAAATGAAACAAAGTATGATAAAAGAATGCAAATTAACTGAAGATGAGGCAGTAGAAATTATTAATATATGTCCACAATCAATGTCAGAACTTCGTTCTTTTACTTTTGGCTGGAAAAAATTAATTCTATCTGAAACACTAGAAAAAATCCTTAAAATTATCAAGGATAACTCTTAGTTGTTTAGGTGATTTTTTTGGAAAGGGGATATACCCAATCACGAAAGTATGAAGAGTATGCATATGTTTTAGATTATAATTCAAAAGGTAGAGCTTCTACAGTAAGAGGACGAGAAGGAATTATTATTACTGCAATAGGGGAAGAACGTTTATCATTATTAGAAATTTTGGGTTCTGAAAATTCTACATTTGATGTAGGTGAAAAAATTTACATTGGTAAAGAAGGAAGGACTAAAGTTCAATCTGTTTTAGGTAAATTAGATTATGATGTTATTTCAAGTTCAGCTCAAAGTGAATTACGTAGTGTTATTGAGACTATTGTAAAAAATAACGAACAGCGTTTTGTTAATTATGTTAATAATGCACAGCCATTAACACCTAGGAAGCATTCATTAGAATTAATTCCTGGTATTGGTAAAACCTATTTGAAAGTAATCATAGAACAAATTAATAAAAAAAAATTCATAGATTATAACGATATGGAAGAACGTGCTGGTCTTAAAGAACCAATAAATCATATTTCAAAAAGAATTTTAGAAGAAATTACTGGAGAAACCCAGTTTAAATTATTTGTTAGAAGATGATTAAAAGAAAAAATCTTGGTCAACACTTTCTAAAATCGAATCAAATAGCTAAATTTATTGTTGATTCATCTAATCTTAAAAAAAGTGATATAGTTTATGAAGTTGGAATTGGCCAAGGCATATTGATACCATTTCTTTGTAAAAATGCAAATTATGTAATATCAACTGAAAAAGATAAAATCCTTTATGAACAAGCAATTCAGAAATTTTCAAACATCACAAATCTATCAATAATTCATGGTGATGGTTTTAAGCAAAATGAAAAATTTGATATTTTTATATCCAATTTACCATATTCCCAAAGTAAGATTGCTATTAATTGGATGTTAATGCAGAAATTTTCATTAGCAGTAATAATGGTTCAATATGATTTTGCTAAAAAATTACTTTCTAAAAATCAAGATAGAAGAGCAATATCCGTTTTATCTCAATCATGTTTTGATATGAAAATTTTGAGAAAAATAGGAAAAGAAAATTTTTCACCACCACCTAAAATCAACTCTGTTGTTATGGAGTTTAAAAGAAAATCATCAATTTCAAAGCAATTAATTCAATCTGTTAATCTAATTTTTTCATTTAGAAGAAAAAAGGTTCAAACTATTGGAAAATATTTAGGGTTAGAAATAAAATCTGATATTAGATTAGATGAGATGAATAATGATGAAATTATCAAATTTGCAAAAAGTATTAGGAACATCTGAACAATATTTACCTGCAGAAGATACTTTTTTTCTTGCAGATAATATAGAAAATGAAAGTGGAGAATTAGCATTAGATATTGGATGTGGTTCTGGATATCTTACTAATATTCTAAAAAAATCATTTAAACTAGTTGTGGGAACTGATATAAGCTATAATTCATTGAGAGAACAAAACTATAAAACTGAAAATATAATCTGTTGTAATTCGGCAGATGCTTTAAAAATAAATTTTGATCTTATAATTTGCAATCTTCCATATTTAGCTACAGATGAAATTATTGATGTTGCAACAGATGGAGGTAAAAATGGTCTAGAATTGCCAATTGAAATTATATCTTCAGCATTAGAACATATTTCAAAAAACGGAAAATTTCTTTTTGTTACTTCATCATTATCTGATTATATGGGATTAATTGATTTTATAAAACTGAAAAATTTTACAGTAGAAATTATTTCAAAGAAAAAACTATTTTTTGAAGAATTAATTATAATTCAAGTAGAGAATCTATTTTCTTAGATTAGATTTTGCAAGGGTAATTATCTGTTCTGCCATCTGTGTTGTTGTCGCATTTCCACCTATATCGAATGTGACATATTTTCCTTCATTAATTATCTGATTTGTAGCAGAAAATATTGCATCTCTAATATCTTTCTCACCAAGATAATCAGCCATCCATGCTCCTGCAAGTACTGTGGCAGTTGGATTCACTTTATTTTGACCTTTAAATGATGGTGCACTTCCATGTGCTGCTTCAAACATTGCATAATTTTTTCCCATATTTGACGAATAAATTAATCCAATAGAACCAACAATTCCAGAAGCAAGTTCAGAAATAATATCCATGAATAGATTTGTACTAACCAAAACAGAATTGTTAAACTGTTCTGGATTAATGATTAACTGTTGAGCCATATTATCTATGTAGATTTCTTGTAGTTCCATATGTGGATAATCTTTTAATGAATTTTGAACTTCTTCAAAGAAAAGTCCGTCTGTTTTTTTAAGAATATTACGTTTTGTAATTGCAACAATTTTATTTAATTCATATTTCTTTGCCCAATCCATAGCAGACTCCATAAATCTTGCACATCCACTTCTTGTAATTTTTCTAATTGCAATTGCTGCATCTGGAGTTAATTGAGTTTCGACTCCAGTGTACAATCCCTCTGTTGCTTCTCTAAAGCATACAAAATCAACATCTCTATTTGGAGTTAATCGTTTGAAAGTTTTTACAGGTCTTATATTTGAAAATAGTTCAAATTTTTGTCTAAGTGTTACAGCAACACTTCTTGGTGCATCTGGTTTAGGAATAGTTGTTGTAGGACCCTTAAAGCATGTATCACATTCTTCAAGTGCCTTCATTGTTGTTTCTGGTATATACGAGGGATCTTTTCCACCTTTTTTTTCCCATTGTTCTGAACCTGCATCACAGTATAGTAATTCTGCTTGAAGATTGCATTCTTTGAGAACATTTACCATGGATTCAACTATTTCAGGACCAATTCCATCACCTTTAATCACAACTGCTTTTTTTCCCATAATCACAAAAAACATCATTCAATTATTTATTCCTTGATAAAGCAAAAATCATCTATTGTAACTATATTCTATAATCTTAAATTGTTAAAGATGAAACAAAGATTACTATGGAGATTGTTCAACTTTCTGATATACACGTAGGAGCACAATTTCGTGAGGGTATTTTTGATCAAGTTATTGAAGAAGTAAATTCATTGAAACCTGATGCAGTTATCATTACTGGTGATTTGACAAATGAGGGTTTAAAAGAACAGTATGAAAAATGTAAAACATTAATTTCAAAAATTAATGTTGATAGAATCATTGCAATAAGTGGAAATCATGATTATAGAAATACTGGATATTTACATTTTAAAAAATATTTTCCATTTCAAACAATCAATGAATTAAGTGATGATGTAGTTCTGATTACAATAGGAACTGCAAGACCAGATAGAGATGAGGGTGAGGTTGGCCACAGACAAACTTTATGGCTTGAACGTACAATGAAAAAATATAAAGAAAGAATTAAAATTCTTGCAATGCATCATCATTTAATTGGAATTCCTGATACAGGTTCTGATAGATTAACAATCATTGATGCAGGTGATGTTCTAAGAGCAACATTAGATTCTGACGTGGATCTTGTCTTATGTGGGCATAAACATAGACCATGGCTATGGGATTTTAATAAATTACTTATTGCAAATGCTGGTAGTGTTTCCTCAGAACGTGTTAGAGGATTTTTTGAAAATAGTTACAATATTATAAAAATTGAAAATAGAAATATTTCCATAGATCTTAAAATTGTAGGAGGAGAGAGAAAACCTCTACAAACTGTAGTGAAAAACTATACAAATTTTGAAGAAGAGTGAGTTTATTTACAGATTTGTTTTAGCTCGTTTGTGCGGGGTTCGCCTAGCCTGGTAGGGCGTGGGATTGCTAATTCCATGTTCGCAAGAACACGGGGGTTCAAATCCCTCACCCCGCGCCATTTAAGATTGACTTAAAAGGTGGATTTGATAATAATTTGTATGGGAAGAAGAAAATCACAAAAAATTATCAAAACTGGTCCAAAAAATGTTACAACTGGTATGTGTCCTTTATGTAAAACTATTGGTAGAATTTTCATAATCGGTAGTGTTGGTAAAGAACGTGGTAAATGCCCATCCTGTAATCAAGAATTTGAATTATAGATTAGCCTTGTGAGAAAGGCATACCTTTTTAAGCAATTTTTTATTTTCAGTGATCTATGAGTTCTAAAGAAAACACCAAAGAAGAGACAATTTATGACCGTGTTTCAAAACTTGAAGACGAAATAGCAACATTAAGAAATGAAATTGATGTGATTAAGAATGCTTTTAGAAATGAATTGGCACGTCATGAAATTAAAATGATTAAGAAAGGTCAAGATGTTACTTCAATTATCAATGAATAATTTTTTCTCTTGTCGCTTTAATTAACTCTAAAACAAAATCAACATCATCTGCATTTGGTTCTAATTCTAAATAATGATTCAGTAAAGTAATAGCTTTTTCATAATGTAACATTCGTTCTTCAATGATTCCCATATCTCTAATTTCTTCTGGGGATTCTGGAATTATAGATAAAATCATTTTATTACATCGAATTGCCATTTCGTATGAATATGATTCTGTGTATGAATTTTTTAAATTTCGTAACATACGAATTAGGATTTGCTCTGTTGTTATTTCATTAAGATATTCTGGTAAAAATTTTGCAGCATCTCCATAGCTATTATACAAAATTTCTTGAAGATTATCTAAAGATAAAATTTTGCCAGAATGAAATGGATCCAATATTAAATCTTCACCATGTTTAACAATTACATGACTAGGAAATCCAACAATCTTAATATCAAGATCTATGTATTTAGCAATCTCTGAATAAATTATTGAGATTGTAATTGGTATACCTATTTTTTTTTCAATAACATAGTTCAAAAAATTATTTTTTGGATTATAATAATCATCCATATCTCCTTGGAATTTACATGTATCAAAGAAATATTCATTTAGAATTGAAATTTGATATATTGGATTTTTTTTTTCTACAATTAAATTTTTCAAGGATAATCCAATCTCATTTATTTTTTCAATACTAGCTGAAATATCAAGATCTGGATATTCTAAAATTTGTGAAAGTTTAAGACATTTTTCAATCAAATTATGATTAACATTGGAAACATATGATTTCCATTCAGCAATAAAAGGATCAAATTCTTCACTCATTTGTAATAATTAGATCCTGTGGATAAGTCTCTTTTTAAATACAGTTCAGGATCTTTCAATTCCCTTGTTGATGGTGGTTTTTCAATCAAAAATTTGAATGAATCTGAACCAAATCTCTCATAAATCTTTGTAGTGAAGTCTTTCCCCATACTTTTACGAATTTGATAAGATGAAAAATCCGTGCCCATAAACGTAGTCAAATAATTTTGAAAATCATTATCATCATGTAAAATATTTTGAACAGAGAATTCAGCAATACCTTCCATTGTGGTAAATGCTGCATGATGTTTTTGAATTGGAAGTAGCCATCTCTGATAGATATCTAATAGACCTGGAATAAATTCAGAAATTTTAGGATCAATCTCAACTTTTGTAAATGTCATTACATCTGGTCCTAAAACGTTTACAATGAAATTATCTGGATTTAGCATAAAAAATAAATTTGCTTTTTTTGCAATTGGAAAATCTTCTGGGACTGTCTGTAATTGTAAATAATCGTAAAGTTTTGTTGTTGTGGATTCATCTAATTCAATAATCATTTTCGCAAGTTCCTCATTAATTGAATTGACGTTTATAACTGCTGTTTTGTTTTCTTCATACAAATTATTTTGTGTTGAATGGATCAATTCCTCAAGTAAAGTCATTTTCAATGCACCTTTGTAACCTGAATTAACTTGTTCTATTTTTGATTCAAATGGGGGGCCATGTTTGTAGAGAATAATTTGTGGATAGCTTGATAGTATGAATTTATTTAGATAAATTACTGAATCTAGGATATCTCCATATGTAGTAGAGATTTTTGAAATATATGATTTAGCATATGTAGAATAAACAAGAAATTTTGCAAGATCATCATCAATTAATTTAGCAATTTTTTTAGTATCTAATTCTGCAATAGATGAGAATAAATCATTAACGTATTTTCTAGATTCATTTGTTGTATGAACCTTTTTGGCTTTTAACATTTTGAATTGTTTTAGATTTGGAAATTCAATTTTAATATCTGAAGGTACATCTAATTTAGTGAAATCAGATACTTTCTGTATTAATTTTGAAGTTTCATTTTCTGCAAATTTCTCCATGTTTTCAAAACTCTTTGGAATTGTCGAATCATCATTTATTCTAGAGGTTAATTCAGCAATTTCTTTCTCTTCATCAGTTTCAACTGAAATTTGGTCTAAAAGTGCTTCAGCAAATTCTTCAAATTCGGTCATATTTCAAAACTAAATAAAACTAATTTAATGCTATCTAGGTGAAAAATAGATATTCTCTAATATACAACACTTGTGTGATTTGCATAAAAATAGTATAGAATTTTTAAGATGTGTCAAGTGTTCAGGAAAACTAGATGTGGATATTTTAATAGAAACAAATGAAATTTTTGAGGGTTTTCTTGTATGTAAAAACTGCAAAGAAAAATTTCCAATTATTAATGAGATTCCTATAATTATGAATTCTTTTTTGTATTACATTCAGAGTAGACCATCATTAGGTGGAAATTTAATTTTATTATCAAAATCAAAAAAAATGAAAAATTTTGTCAAGCATATATTATCAAAAATTAAAAAACATTCTAATGATTTATCAATTGTTGAAAAACGTTGGGAAGAAATTTATCTTGCAAATAAGAATTCTAAATTCTATTCACAAATAAAACAAAAAATTTCTAATCTACCAAATTCAAATGTTGTTTTAGAACATGGCACATCTATTGGTATTATGTCAAAATCACTTAGTTGTAAATACAAAAATGTTTTTGGGATTGATTCATCATTTTATGCCGTTAGTATTGCAAAGAAAAATTCTCAAAAAAATACAGATTTTTTTGTTGCTAGTTCACTTTTACATCCATTTGGAAAAAAACAATTTGATATGGTTCTTGCATTGAATATGTTAGAGCTTGTAGAACCTACTGAATTACTAACTATAATATCTAAACAAGTTAAACATGGACATATTGTGATTTCTGATCCATATGATTATGATCGTGGAAAAAAATCCGTCATCAATCCATTATATGAAAATGATGTTAGAAAAAAAATCCGTAGTTTTGGCATGTCAATTGTTCATGGTACCAATATTCCATCTTCAATAAATTGGAATTTAAAAATTAATTCAAGAACTATTTTAAATTACAAAGTTGATCTTATCATTGCAAAAAGATCATAGTTCTTTCTATTAGTGTAAATGCCGGGGGTGGGTTTCGAACCCACGACCTCCAGATTATGAGTATTGCCTTCTTTGGAAGAACCGTTAGAGTTAACCAATGGAACTGGCACTCTAACCAGGCTGAGCTACCCCGGCATGATTAGAATCAAAAATTATTGCAATTAAATGTTAAAAATCAGTAGTGTAATGATACTTGTCTCCAATCCTCATTAATTGATTTGACCCATAGGAATTTCTTTTGTAGTGCAGAAGTATACAATTTTTCCCAATCTGCATTTACTTCATCAGTCCATGATTTGAAAATTCTTGGGTCAATATAATTACGAAGTGATGTTCCCAAATTATGATCTTTTGTTTTTTTGGTTAGATCTATTTGTAGTTTTAATTTTTCCATTCGTTCTTCATATTTTATCTTTGATTTTTTGATCTGTTCTTTAGTTTTTTTAATTCGAATTTTTTGTCTTTCTTTTTGTGAATCAGTCTTTGGATTCATAGATTGTATTTTTTTCAATGAATCTTCTGCCTTTTTCCATGGTGTAGTTTTTTCAACAGTTTTTAATGTGTCAATTTTTTTCTGTAGTGTTTTTTCAAAAGTTTTTGGTATTGTTCTTTTATGATTACACATAGCAGCAGCTTCAAGATTAGCTAGTTTTGCATGATACATTTTTTGAGCTGTAGTTAATTTTTTTATGTCACTATGATCACGAAGATATTTTGTTACTACTCTAGATGCCAAGTATGTTCTAAACACTTTTGCACTAAGCCCAGTGTTATTTGGAATACTGGAATAATATTGATTCACATGACGTGATGTTATTCCATCAAATATTTCTTCAGAATTATTTTTCTTTAAAAGTAATTCTTTTAGATTATCATGAAATTGTTTATCATGTCCAGTTGCTGGAACTGTTTCTTTCCATCTTACACTATCTTTACCAAGAAAATCAAATTCAATTGAATTACCAGTAAGATTAACATGTTCTTTTCGTAATGTTGTTGCACCAACAGTATCTGCCTCTTCAGGATCTTTTTCATCTCCAACTCTCATCGCAGTTCTATAAATCAAATAACATACAGTTGAAATACGTCTAATTTTTTGGTCATTACTTTGCATATCTTTTACAATTTTATCTTTAATTTTATCAATCTGACTTGCTAGTTTTTTTGCCTTATCATATTTTGCTTGATCACGTTCCTGCTTAATTCCTGCAGTATCTGCTAACCAAACATATTTTCTCTTTTGTGTCAAAACGTCAGTCCAGCTTGCTATCCACATTGAATTTTTATCATGAACAATTTTACCCCAGTTTCCAGAAGGTATTTTTGCATCTTTACCTAGATTTAGTGTTACATCTTTTGCTGAAACTTTTGGTTTCCATTTTCCTCTAATTGGATGCTCACCTCGTCCAATGAATATTCCAGGAGGTTCAGCCATATAATTTCCAATTTCAACTTCTTTTCCATCCATTGTTGCTTTGCCATATTTTTTTTTCATTCCTTCGCGAATTTCTTTTCTTTTTTTGGCAAGGGATTTTTTTTCGTCTTTCGTCATTATTTCTTTATCGTACTTTTCTTTGTCTACTATTTTGAATGGATGAGAAAAATTAATTTCTTCTAGTTGTAGATTTTTAAATTTACCATTGAATGTCTTGGCAAAATCAGCAACAAAATTTTTTTGAAAAACTTTATCTTGTACATATGGTGTATCTTTCTTTTTTGACCATTGATAGATCATTTCTTCTTGTTGTAAATTTAGTGATACATCATTACCTTTGATTTTGATTTTTATTCCCTTTGATTCAAAATCTGGTGGGAAGAGTATTCCATTATGTTGAAGTTTATTCCATTTCATATTATTCACTTAATTGTCGACTTTGACAAAAATCGACTTGAGACGTATATATTCTAATCTTGAAAAAACAACTATTCACCGTATAATTCTTTTTTGATATAGTTTTCAAATTCTATATCAGTTTTCATTTTTTTAGCCTCTAAAAACATCATTGCGTCATTACCTACAATATATCTTGGTAATGGATTTTCATTATTTATTGCCTTTACAATAACATTAGCTACTTCTTTTGGACTAGTTCCCATTTCAGCCATCATTTTTACTCCTGAAATTACTTTTGATGTTATATCAGCATAAACTGAATCAGCATTTACATTTTTTGGCATCTTCATTGAATCAAAAAAATTGGTTTTAATTACTCCAGGTTCAATTATTATAACATTTATTCCAAACATTCCAAGCTCATATCTTAAAGATTCACTCAATCCTTCTAATGCAAATTTTGAACTTATGTATGCAGGAGAAACTGGAAATCCAATTTTACCAGCAACAGAGCTTACATTTACTATATTTCCTGATTTTTGTTTTCTCATAATAGGCGCAATTTTTTGAATCATTCTTACTATTGAGAAAAAATTAGTTTCAAATTGTTCTTTGAATTCATCAACTGAAACATCTTCTAGTGTACCCCACATGCCCCAACCTGCATTATTTACCAAAATATCTATTCTATCAGTTTTTTCTAGAATATTTTTTAAAGCGGTATTAACTGATTCTTCATCGTCTACATCAATTTGTAAAACTTCCAGTGTAAGATTTTCATTTTTTGCAATTTCGCATATTCTATCACTTTTTTTTAAATCTCTCATAGTTGCAAATGTATGAAATCCTTCTCTAGCAAGTGCTAATGAAGTTTCAAATCCTATTCCACTTGAACTTCCTGTCACGAGAGCAATTTTTTTCATATATATTTTCAAACTTTATCATCTAATAATCTTATTAATTTCCACAAATTGAAATCCTCAGAAAGGGTTATCTACAATATAGTAAGTGATACATTATGGCAAATTATACATCAGAAGTAGCAAAAAGTCATAAAAAATTTGAGGCTGCACTGAAAAGGGCAAAAACTAGACAATCATGTCTTAATGCATATTGGAAGCACAAAAAAGATCATGAAACAATACTTAGGCGTCACTTAAAAGAAGAATTAGCCCAAGTTAATAAAAAGAAGGCAAAAATTGCTTATAGATAATCTATAACAACAGTCATTTTTTTTATCTTTGAAATTATAAGTAACTACATAGTAAAAATTAAAGTTGAAAAAAATTTCGCTTAATAATATTTATAATTTGAATTGTGTTGAAGGCATGAAACTAATTCCAAAAAATAAAATTGATCTTGTTATAACTGATCCACCATTTGCTATTAATTTCAAAGCAAAAAAAGCTAATTACAACAGAACACAATCACGAGTAATTGAAGGATACCATGAGATTTTACCTGAAAATTACTATGATTTTACTTATGAATGGATGAGTGGAGTTTTTAGAATTTTAAAGGATTCTGGAAGTATGTATATTTTTTCAGGTTGGAATAATCTAAAAGATATACTAACTGCTATTGATAATGTTGGATTTCACGTTGTCAATCATATAATTTGGAAATATCAATTTGGTGTAGTTACAAAAAACAAGTATGTCACATCTCATTATCACTGTCTTTATGTTTGTAAAAATAACAAAAAAAGAAAATTTTATCCTTTTTCACGTTTTTCAAAAAATGCAAAATTAGATAATGGTAATAGCCTTCATTACAAGGATAAAGAGGATGTTTGGGAAATTAAACGTGAATATTGGACAGGTGAAGAAAAAACACCAACCAAGCTTCCGTTAGAAATTATTGAAAAAATTTTAAGTTATTCCAGCAAAAAAAACGATGTTGTATTTGATCCTTTTTTAGGTTCTGGTCAAGTTGCTGTGGTTAGTAAAATTAATGAGCGCAGATTTTGTGGTTTTGAGATTGTCACTGATTATTATAAATTTGCAAAAAAACGAATTAAAAGTAATACGTACCGATTGAAAACAAGTTAATTCTTAAACCTCTGTCCTTTCAAACTGTCTTTTGGATCATTTTTTGTTGTTCCAAACTTTGCTTCTATAATTTGTTTTAATTCCAAATCAGTTTTATTTTCTATATTGATTCCAAGTGATTTTGCCATATATTCTAGCTTCTGTCGTTCTGTTTGAACAGGTCCACTAACAGAAAGATCTGCATTGTTTGAATTCGGTTCAGCATAATCCTTGATTTGTTCCTGAACACTATTTTTTGCTTTATTATATTCACCAATTATTTTTCCAATCTTTTTTCCAGCTTCTGGCAATTTGTTTGTA
The DNA here is from genome assembly GCA_964454035.1 of uncultured Candidatus Nitrosopelagicus sp. Classification (GTDB taxonomy): domain Archaea; phylum Thermoproteota; class Nitrososphaeria; order Nitrososphaerales; family Nitrosopumilaceae; genus Nitrosopelagicus. The sequence continues at coordinate 15,265 of CAYVQV010000010.1, forward strand.
CCAAATAAAAGAATTAGTGCAACAAAAATTATAATCATCCATTCGCTTCCAATAATATTTAGACCATATTCAATCATGGATTTTGTTTAATTGGTTTTAAATTAAAGATTTGTATTACGTTTAGGTTCAAGTAGTTTTCTTTGGGAAATTGAAAGAACTGCAATCCCAATTCCTAGAACAAAGAAGACCAGATAAGGCGTTTCGTTTCCAAGGAACTGCGAAATCAATCCTGCAATTATAGGTCCTATTGCCCACCCGATACCAAATGTAGTTTCATACGCACCAATCATTGTACCAGAAATTTCAGGTCTAGTTTTGCTTAGAATTATTTCTAACGTAAGTGGGAAGAAAATACTAAATCCAAATCCAAGCAGAACAAGTGAAATGGCGAATTCAATTATGGTATCTACAAAAAATGATAGTCCTAGTCCTATAGCAATTGCAAAAGTAGCTATGATGAGTGTAGTACTGGTATGTTTTGCAAGCTTCCCGGCAACTGCCAGTGTCAGAATTCTTGAAACTCCAAATATAAAGAAAAGTATCTCAATATCTATTATAGTCATATTTCTATCACTCAGAAATGCAGGATAGATGCTTAGAATTACTCCAAATGATGCAGTGCAGTAGATCAACATTAGAATTACTTGTGGAAATCTTGCAATTTCTTTTAGTGATGATAACGAAAAGGTTTCATGTTTTACAGTAGGCTTGTTCTTTGACAAAATAAGTGACGATACTAAAGATGCAACCAGTACATATGCAGCTATTTCAAAAATTACTCTGTATGTCATATCAAAGCTATCTAATAGAATGGAGCCAATTAGTGGTCCAATCATAAATCCAGTTGTAAAGAATCCAGTAAATGTTGCAATATTTCGTACTCTAGTTTTTCCTTTACTTACATTGGAAATAATTGCTTCACATGGAGGCCAAAAAAATGCATGTGCAACACCAGTCATAACTCTAAAACCCATTATTTCAGGAACACTTTGTGCAATAGATAGTAAATACACTGATGCAGAATTAATTATAACACCAATTGACAGCAAATGACCGTTATTGAATTTGTTTAAGAAAATTCCTACAAATAGTGGAAAAAATATGTATGGTATAAAATTTGCAAAGCCAATTATTCCTAATTCTGTATAGGATGCACCTATCACATCTTTTGCAAAAATTGGTAGCAGTGGACCATGTAATCCGTAAGAAACCCCAATTAGTAGTCCTGTAATGTAAACTACAACAAGTCTTCTATTCATTTATACGCAGCAACCATAATTGCTCCGCCCATAAGATCCTTATCAAATTCTACGCGTGAAAATTTCTCAAGTAGTAATGATTCTAATTTTTTATTTTGTGGCCATAGTTTGTATGTTCCATAAAGCGTTGCAAACTTTAATCCTAGTTTCCCACCTGCAATAAACGCAATAATTGGAAGTAATAATCTAAGATAGCATGTAACACCAAATCTAATTATTGGTTCATCTGGTTTTCCTAGATCAACAATTACCCATCGTCCATTTTTTTTTAGAACTCGATGCATTTCAGAAATTGCAGTCTTTAAACTAATGGCATCACGTAATGAATATCCTGATAATACCATATCAAATTCATTATCTTGAAATGGAACATGCTCAAAAACACCACAAGCACTATCTAATTTTTGATCAAACAGTCTGTCAGTATTTTTTAGCATTGGTACTAATGGATCATACAAAATAATACTCAGATCATTATCTACTATGTTGGCTGCAGTTTTTGACATATTTCCAAATCCAGAACCTGCATCAAGAACTTTATCTCCTTTGTTAATTCTACCTCTAATTGCTTTAGTTCTATGTTCAATATCCTTACCTAATGAAATGAATGAGTTTACTTTGTCATATACTGGAATTATGTCTCTTAGAACATCTATAACTTCTCCCCAATAACTTCCTAGACCCATATCAATACCTTCATCTGTGTTTTAACAAATGTTTGCACTTAATTTGTGTAAATAGTGGTTTTTTTGATTATTTAGCAAATTTACCCTTTGCTTGCTCATCAAATTTCTTTAATTCATCTTTTGTGACTGTTTCAAGAATTTTAGTTTCTATACTAACTTTTGACATTTTAATATGTTCAATTCCAGTCTTTTCTTCACTTTTTAGATTTATTGCTGCAATTGCAAGAGAGCCTGCTTCTTCAATAGAAATATCATTTTTATAATTTTTCTCCAAGAAATCGTTTACTTCATCTGAACCTAAGCCTATTGCTACTGCAGAATATGAGATATATGTTCCACTTGGATCTATTGTAACTATTTGGGAACCTTTTCTATCAACTCCTGCAATTATCAATGCAACTCCAAATGGTCTAACGCCTGAATATTGTGTAAATTGATGATTTTGATCTGCTAGATGTTTTGCGACAGTTTCAATTTCTACTGGTTCGTCGTATGTTAATTTATTGCTCTGAGAAAAGTATCTTGCATTATCTACTTCTACACGTGCATCTGGTATGTAGCCTGCAGCTGCAACTCCTATATGCTCATCAACTTGAAAAATTTTTTGAGTGACATCTGATACTTGAAGTGGTCTAGCTTTCTCTTCTACTGCTATTATTATTCCATCTTTAGTTTTAATTCCAATTGCTAAAGTTCCACGTTTTACTGTTTCAAGTGCGTATTCAACTTGATAAATTCTGCCATCAGGCGAATACATTGTTGGAGTCATATCATATCCACGGTTTGCCATCATGATAAAACGAGTATTTTCAATGTTAATTTAAGGGTTAGTTATTTTTTAGGCTTAATACAAATGATCGAATTATAATGAATTTATTCATCTAGAATAGAATTGATCCCTTCTTTATATGACGTATATTTGAATTCGTAAATTTTTGAAATTTTTTCATTTGAAATTTTTATTGATGTTGTTAATAGTTTAATCAGATCTCCTCCTAGTACTCCTTTTGCAAGAAACATTGGAACTCCTCCAGGATGTTTTGCTCCAATTTTATCTGCAGTATAATCTATAAATTCCTTAAAAGTTGTAGATGTCGAATCTGCTATTACATATGATTCATTATAGAGATTATTTTTTCCAATTGTAGTCAAAACTCCTACTGCATCATCTACATGAACAAAGCATTTTGAATAATCCCCCTTACCTGGAATTTTAAATGTACCATTTTTTAATCTCTTAACAATCATATCTGTAAACCAACTTCCATCTCCGTAAACATCTCCAAAATAACAAACCGAAAAATTAATTTTATTTTGTTTGCACGAATTTTCTAAAAATTTTTGTGTATCTAATCTAATTTTTACAAAATCTGTGTCTGGTTTAATTTTACTTTCTTCATTAACAATTGAATTTCCTGGATTTCCAAAAACTCCTAATCCTGATGCATAAATAATAAAATTTGTTTTATTTTTGATCTTCTCAAAAAGATTCACTGTTCCTTCAAAATTGATTTTTTTCTGCTTTTTCTTATTTTTAACCAATGGTGTAGCAGCTGCTAAGTGAAATACAACATCAAAATCTATGTTAGGAATATCAAAATTATCATTTGTTAAATCTGCAGTAATTACATTCAGTTTCTCTATATGATTTGGTGTTTCGTGAATTATTCCATAAACTTCATTGCCTTCTGAAATCAATCTTTTTGCTAATCTGGAGCCAATAAATCCCGCTACACCGGTTACTAAGATTTTCATTAATTTACTTTCATAAACACAATTTAAAAAATTTGATATTTGTTGAAAGTAACTTTTAAGTATAAATCGTAATCACATCATACATCTTGGTACAAGCAGACCCATTTGCAAATGCAACTAAACAAGTTAATGACGCATGTGATATTTTGAAAATTAAGGACAAAGCATTACGAGAATATTTGGCAATGCCAAACAAAGTACTAAGAGTGAAAATCCCAGTTAAGTTGGACAATGGAAAAATCCGTATCTTTACAGGATTTAGATCACAGCATAACAATGATCGTGGTCCATACAAAGGTGGAATACGATACTTTGATCCTGAAGGCGGTGTAAAATACATGGAACGTGAAGTTATGGCGCTGTCATCATGGATGACATGGAAATGTGCAATTGTTGATATTCCACTTGGCGGTGGTAAAGGTGCAATATTTGTTAATCCAAAAAAAGAAAAACTAAGTGATGGCGAACTTGAAAGATTAACTCGTGGATTTGCATATAAGATTGGTGAAATAATAGGTCCTGAAAAAGATATTCCGGCACCAGATGTTTACACCACAGGAAGAGAGATGACACAGATTATGGATACATGGAGTAAAATGAATGGAAATAGATATTCTCCAGGTGTTATTACAGGAAAACCAATTCCTATGGGTGGTTCATTAGCACGAAATGTTGCTACTGGCTTAGGAAATGCATATTGTATTAGAGAAGCAGCAAAAATTCTAAAACTCAAATTAAAAGGCGCAACAGTTGTTTTGCAAGGATTTGGAAATGCCTCAACATTTTCTGGTGAGTATC
>CAYVQV010000011.1:0-19385 GCA_964454035.1 uncultured Candidatus Nitrosopelagicus sp.
AGCTTTAGGTTTTGATTCTTTCTTTGGTGCAGCTTTAGGTTTTGATTCTTTCTTTGGTGCAGCTTTAGGTTTTGATTCTTTCTTTACTTCCTCCTCAATTTTATCTTCAGAGGTTTTTGTTGGAACATATTCTTCAACTTCCCCATCTTCTTCGACTTCTACTTTTTCTGCTTCTACTTTTTTAGTAACCTTAGGTGTATCCTCTTTCGTTGGAATTGCTGTAGATTCAACTTCTTCTTGATAATTTGAAACGAGAATATATCCATCATCGGATTTTACCATTATTACTCTAATTTTTCTTGGTGGACTTCGAACTCCACGAGACCATATAAGACGAGCAACTTCTTCATCAATTTTGATCTCTTGAGTTTTCATATGCTTTCGTGCAAATTCACGAATCATATTGATTGCTCTAACTGCTCTATGTTGACTTTGAGAAAGTAATGCTTTGCCTAAAGGAATTGTATAAACTCTTTCTAATTCTTGTGACAATTATCCAACCTCCACGTCAGTGCTTCTCCATGCTCTGCGTTTAGGATTTGTTCTTACCGATCTCTTAGTCTTTAAAATTACCCATGCTGGTACAGCTGATGTTTGCTTTGTTTTTTTGAGTAGTCTTATCTTTCTAGCTGAAGTTTTACGGGCTCCCATAAAAATCAGCCATGTTAACCTCTTTTTAAATCAAACTAGGTATTTTCACTAAAGAACAAAATATTCTGCATCAGGATGATGTACTACAATAGCTGCAGTAGATTGCTCTGGAATAATCTGACCAGATTCTGTTAATGTCATACCAGATTCTTCTCCATGAATTAATTTCCAAACCAAGCGATGTTGAGCAATATCAGGACAACTAGGATATCCCCAACTGTATCTTAAACCACCTTTATCGTGTATTCCTAATTCATTTTTAATTTTCAAATTAATCCATTCAGCCATTGCTTCTGCTGTTTCAACTGCTAGACCATGAAGATAATATGCATCAGTATACTTGTCTTCTTTATCCCATTTTTCTATTACTTGTGCCGCCTTATTTCCAACAGTAACTGATTGAAAAGCAACAATATCGTCTTTTCCAAAATAATCTGTCAGACACAGATGTTTATTTTTTGCTGATCTTGGAAAATCAAATATTATTTCTCCTCCATCTGGATTATCTACTACTAATTTATTATCACGATTATGACATTTGAAATAACCATAAACAATTTGCGGCTCAAATAGTTTTTCATCGATAACTTTTTTCTTCCACTCTTCAAGCAACTTTTCAGGATCTTCTATGGAATCAGTATTAGAATTGCCCTTAATACCCCATGATAATTTGAAGAGCGATTTTTTGTTTAGATGTGACCAAACTTCGTTTAGATTTATCTGTGATGGATCTAATCTAATATTCTCATTAATTTTTGGTGAAACTTCCAATTTCACAGGTTTGATCCCACTATGTGGAATTTCTTGAGTGTTAACACTCTCACTATTTTTTCTCTCTTCCCATTTCTCAAGTTTTTCTTTCCATGATGAAATGAACTGATTACGCTCATCAGAAACAATTTTGTCCATTGTTTTAAGACCCTCAAACATATTTTTACAATAAAAAACACCTGATTCATAAATTCCATCTTTTTTTGCAATTCGATTAATGTAATTAGTATTAATTGCAGCACCTCCACAAAGAATTGGTATAGTAGAATTTGTTTTTCGTGCATGTTCTACAAAAAATTGCATCTGCTTTGAGGTAGAAACTAACAATGCTGACAAACCTATCGCGTCAGGTTTTACCTCATCAATAGTTTCAAGAAATTTTTGTAGTGGAACTTGTTTGCCAAGATCATACACAGTATAACCATTATTCTCAAATATTGTTTTTACAAGATTTTTTCCAATATCATGAACATCACCATAAACTGTACCTAAAACCAACTTGCCTTTACTAACACCCTCTTCCTTCAGAAGGTATTTTTCCAATTCTTTTACAGCAGCTTTCATGCATTCAGCTGATTTCAATACAAACGGAAGAATCAATTCTCCTGCACCAAACTTATCACCAACTTCCTTCATTGCAGGTAAAAGATCATCATTAAGAGTTTGAATTGCAGCAGGATGTGTAATTTCTTTAGTTGCATCAATATTATAATGCCCATCACTATCAATTACAATGTCATAATTTGGTAATTTCTCAGCGATTGCAGAAATAACATCATTTTCTATTCCATCTTTTAATCTATTAATTATTCTAAAATTGGAACGTTTTCCAGCTGGCCATGTTGGATCAACATCTATTTTCTTAGATTTAGTAGACTTATCAGATCCAATATTTTCAAAATATGTGATTAGATTTGCTAATGCGTTTTGATCCTTGTTAAAAATTAGATCCTCAACAAGTTTCTTTTCTTTTTCACTAATTTCTGTATATGGAGTAATCTCTTTCGCATTTACTATTGCACTATCTAATCCTGCCTGAACTGCATGATAAAGAAACACAGAATTTAAAATTCTTCTTGCTTGTGGTACAAGACCAAAACTAATGTTGCTTAAACCTAAAGTTGTAAATGAATTTGGGAAGCGTTCTTTAACTAATTTTATTCCTTCTAAAGTATTTTTTCCAGCATCAAGAAACTCATCTTCGCCAGTAGCCAAAGTAAATGTAAGAACATCAAAAATAAATTGCTCAATACGTAATCCATATTTTTTACCTGACTTGTATAATAATTCCGCAGTTTCTAATTTTTGCTGAGGTGTTTTAGCCATTCCATCTGGACCAATACACAATGCAATTGCAGGAATACCATATTTTGCCATTAAAGGTGCAAGAGTTTTGAATCTACTTCCATCACCTTCAAGATTAATTGAATTTATAATTGGTTTACCAGGAATTTGTTCAATTGCAGATTCAATTACAGAAGGATCTGTTGAATCAATTACTAATGGCGCGTCAATTTCTAAACTTAAATTTTTGACAAGCTTTAACATAAACTCCTTTTCATCTGAACGTTCAGTTGTAGCAACACAAATATCAAGACAATGAGCACCATCTTCTACTTGTGTTCTGGCAAGATCAATTAATCCATCAAAATCATCACTTAAAACGAGCTGCTTTGCTTTCTTAGAACCCTGTGTATTTACTCGTTCACCTATTATCAGAGGGCCAACCTCCTGTTTTAGATCAACTGATTTTATTGCTGAACTTACTCTTTGCTTTAACATACTCTCTTTAAGAAAAATTTTTTGTAAATACTTAACTCATCAATCTTTCTTTTGCTGGTCAATAACTTTTCTTAATTCATGAATATGTTCAGGATTAGTACCACAACAACCACCAATTATACTAATTTGAGGATAATCTGAAAGAAATGATTTTAGTGATTCAGCCATTTTTTCTGGGGTCATTTTGTATACAGCCTGCCCACCATCATTTTCAGGCATTCCAGCGTTTGGTATAATCAAAAGTGGTTTATGATTTTGTTCATCAAGCCATTGTATGCTTGATTCCATTTCAATTGGACCTGTAGAACAATTAAGACCAAAAACATCAATCCCCATTTCAGAAATTGTTGTGTATGCTGATTGAATATTTGTACCTAGTAACATTTTTCCATATTGATCTAATGTCACATTTCCAATCAAAGTTACTTTTGTTCCAATTTTTTTCATAGCATTGTGTGATGCTTCAATTGCAATTTTGACTTCAAGTATATCTTGACTTGTTTCAATTAGTAATGCATCAGCAGTACCTTGGATTAGTCCTTCTGCTTGCAATTCAAAAGCCTCACGAATCTCATTAAGGGATTTTTGGCCCAAATCAGGATCGTTTGAACTTGGTAAATAACCAGTAGGACCCATAGAGCCTACTACGAATCTCTGCTTATCAGAAAATTCATCACAAACAGATCTTGCAAGTTCAGCATTTTTTTTATTTAATTCAACAGTGTGTTCACCAAATCCATATTCATCCAATTTAATTTTATTTGAACCAAATGTGTTTGTCTCAATACAATCAGCACCTGCTTCTAAGTATGTTCTATGAATTTTTTTTATCCATTCAGGTCTTGATGATGATAAACCATCATTAAATCCATCTTTTCCATCTGGAAAATCTTCTGATTTTGGATCTAATTTTTGAATTTCTGTTCCCATAGCACCATCAAATAGAAGAATTCTATTTTCAAGTGCTTGAGAAAAAGTCTCTTTAATCAAGATTCAAACTTGAAAAAAAATCAAGTGCTCCTTTAAAATCATTTGGTGATGTAATCAATATGTCATTTGTCAGTGTATGGATTTGATTAACATACTCAGTAAAATTTTCTTTGTAATTTGACCAATCAAGTTTAAGAAATTCAGCAGATTTTGAATTATTATTTGATGGAAATAGTATGCATGGAATAACATCAAATCCTTTTGGTCTTAAATGATTGTAAATTTTATCAGCTTGTTCATAATTATGAATTACCTGTGTAACAAAACCATTTGGTGATGCAGAGATCTTTTTTGTAATTTTTTTAAAGTCAGGATTGTTTGGTACTGATAAATAAATTTCAATATTTTCCTTATATCCATTTTTAACCAATTCATCAGTTACTTTACTTGGAAATAATGGTGAAAGTGGTTTGTTATTTGCAGGTGGATCACCCATCAAAACGAGAACACCGTCAATTTTGTTTTCAATTAATTCCTTTAAAACTTGATGAATTTGTTCAATTGTTTTATCAATGGTTCGTAAACTAACTGTCACTTTTAATTTTGGATTATCCTGCTTGATCTTTCTAGCAATTACAATTGGTGAAATTCTAGGAATTCCTAAAACTGACTCTGTAACATGAATCCCATCACAAAAATGACTTATCTTTTCAATCCTATGTTCTAATTTTTCAATCTGTTCAGTAGTGCTATTACTGATTTTTGGTGGATTAATTTCATATCTTATTGTCATAAGGTGCCTTTCCGCATACTTGATTAAAACTTCACTATCTTGTTCTTTAAGATTAATTTGAAATGTATTTATTTAATTTGTGAAGAATTATGTAATGAAGGTCATAATTGGTCTTATATTTTCAGTGATTTTATTCACATGTATTTTTTCGAATTCAGCAGAGGCAGAAAATGCTGTATACATACCTGACCATGAATATGTGGGATTTTTTGATCATGATGGAATCTATACTGTAATTGCTGGAATCAAAAACCAAGAAAATTTTGCTGTAGTTCCAACTTTAACCGTAGAAGTAACTGATGGGAATAAAATAATTTCATCTGATTATGAATTTTCATCAATTATGCCTCAGCAAATGCTTCCAATGAAAATCAAGTTACCAGAAGTAACAAGTGAAAATCCAATATTAGAACCTCCTATAATCACATATACAAAATCTGAAAACAAATTTTCTGGAGGATATATAATTTATGATGACACTCTTATTATTCATGATGATGCAAGTCTAACTGGAAAAATTAGAAACAGTGGAGAAAAAATATTTGAAGATTTTAGAGTCTATGCTTTAATCAAAGATAAAAATGATAACATACTGGATGTTGCATTTTCAGATAAATTTGATACAATGAAACCTGGTGATGTTTTTGATTTCAAGTTAATGGCAGGATCATATATTGCAAATGATGTAGACTATTACAGTTGTTTTTCATTTGGTGATGATGCAATTATGCCACTCACAGTAAAAAAAGGAGATGATAAATTCACATTTAGATATACAGCTAATGCATGGTTCAAAGATGGCATGTTTAATTCTGACGAAACTGTACTAACGTTGTATTCGTTAAATGGTTTTCAAATGCCAGTGGTTGGAAGTTTTGAATTTCCAACAAATTCCATTAACGAAAAGTATGATGTAGAATTAGATGGTGAGAAATTCGAAATTGGTGCAAGTGCAAAAGATCCAAAAATAAAATTTTCTGAGCAAATTGAGACGTTACAAAGTATAGATGAAATGGGGAATTGGCATCTATATTTTGAAGTTCCTGCAGGATTTCAGGGCAATGTAACCATTTCAGGTTTTATGAAAAATGATGGAACTGTTGCAGTTCCGGAGGAAATTGATTTGACTAATTTAGTGTATTATGAGATCACTGGTGGTGAAGTAAAACAAATTCTTGCAAAACCAAATGAGGCATCATTGCATGTTTTAGTTGATACCCAAACTGATGGATTTTTAATGATTAAGATTAATGAGTTTCTTTTAAGACCATTTGAAAATGATGAATATGTAGCAGTTACTCATATGAAACCAGGAATTCTTGGTGAGGAAAAAGTGGGATACATAATTACAGACCAATTTAGTTTTGATAAAGGAAAAACAATAACAATTCCATTTTCTGCTGGTACTGAAAAAATTGAAGTTTTGGGCAGTTATGTTGTTCCTGAATTCGGTCATATTGTCATGATAACCCTAATCATAGGAATTGTTGGTATGATATATTTTTCAAAAAAGACAAACTCAATAACAAACTTGTTTTATAAAAAACTGTGAATCTAGAAAAGATAAAAACTGCATTAACTAGTAAGATTAATCCAAAAATCAATAACAGTGAAAACCAAAAACCTGCAGCCGTTCTAATAATAATTTATGATGATCCTCCAAAAATTTTGATGACAAAAAAACCAACTACTATGGCGCAACATGGGGGGGAAATTTCATTTCCAGGTGGAAAATTAACTAATTCTGATTACAATTTACTTGAAACAGCATTACGTGAAACAAAAGAAGAAACTGGACTAGACATTTCAAAAGAATATGTTATTGGACAATTAGATCAAGTGACAACTCTAAATTCAGGATTTACTATTCTTCCTTTTGTTTGTATTTTAGATAATATTGCTAATCTTGTGGCAAACTCTGAAGTCGAAACATTTCTACAAATTCCATTAATTCCGTTTCTAGAAACGCTAGAAAACGATATAGAGCCAGAACATAATTCCATACAAGAGATGTATTTATTCACATTTGAAAAAAATATAATCTGGGGTGCATCTGCAAGAATGTTAAAGAAAGTTAAGGAAAATCTAACAAGAGAAGATTGTTTCTAATATGCAGAAAATATATCTGTCAAGTTGTCAGATGCGGAATCAACAATAGAAGGATGATAGAGCACAATTAAATTTGAAACTTTTTGTTTATGATTTAATGTATATTTTTTAGGCGATACCTTAGAAATTGATAAAATTTTAGCCTGCAATAATTTGCCAAGATAAAATGATGTAGTTGAAGGTGACATTTGGATTTTCTCAGTAATTTGTTTGAATGTAAGTAAATCTTCTTCTAATAAAACCACCATAATTTTTTTGGGCGTTGAAATTCGGAGAAATTTGATTATATCTATATCAGAACTTTTAACGGTGTTTGAGAACAATCTTAAAACACCAGATGCTCTTTCTGTCTTAACAGATCCAGATTTTTCAAGTTTCTGAATATAGTAACTCATTACACCATTGGTTATTTTCATAGCTTTCATTAGCTCCCTAAATCTAATACCTGGATTGGTGTCTATCTCCAAAATTATTTTTTCTTCTCTTGTCATGTTTTTCATAATTATTTTCTCCTAAAAATTGCTACTGCAAAAAGTACAAGCATTCCAAATAACATAATGTGTGCTATTTCATTTGGGTCTGTCCAAAATTCTACTACATGATGTTTTTCTGATTCCAATAATTGGACCAACTCTGCAAATGCAAAAAGCGCAAATGCTGCAGAAACAATAAGCATTTTCTTTGATTTAGTCAAAATATAGGAGTTTATACTAAGAAACGTCAAGATGGAAGCTAATGCAATTCCTGCTTGATGCATTACTAGATCAACTATATGCATACCATGGAAAATATGTGGTACTAAACCTGGTACAGTTGAAACTCCAATAATAGATATAATTGCAAAAATCACAAGTGGTTTATTTCTTGGAATTGATTCTACTATTGACATAAATCTAAAAAAATTCGGTGGTAATTTAAACATAAATGGTACAATTATCAAATTAGCACTGGCTTCTTTCAAATTAGGTAAAAAATTAACATATGTATGAATCAAAAGATTAGCCTAAGTAATATTGTAAGAGGTTCAACCTTTTTCCAACATTCTGGAATAGCAATAACTTTCGTATTTATGCCAATCATAGCTAGTGGCGTAGCAGATACAGTCTTTGAAATTGGAATAATTGTTGCAGCATTTGCATTTGCACAAATTCTATCAGAGATTTACTTTGGAAGAATTTCAGATAAGAAAGGAAAACGCTTACTGTTCATTAAAATTGGCTTCATATTATGTGCAATAACATTTGGACTTCACTATTTTGCAGATAACTCTCTGTATTTGTTTCTTGCAAGATTAGGAGCAGGTATTTCATCAGGAATCATGATTCCAGCAATGGTTGCTTATGCCTATGAAGCAGGAAATGGTAAGTCAAAAGTAGCCTCAGTGATTTCTTTTCATGCTCTTGGATGGCTTGCTGGCATAGTTGCAGCTGGTATAACAAATGATGAAAAGTTAATCTTCCTTGTTAGCAGTGGGTTCTTCATAATTGGTTTCCTCATATCACTAAAACTTCCAGATCTGAGGACAGAAAAAATTATTACAAAAGGAACAATAAAAAAAATTATTTCAAAAAATAAATTTCTGTTTTCATCTCTACTGATTCGCCACATAGGTGCAGCTGCGGCGTGGACAATTTTACCAATTATGCTGATGGAATATTTTGGTGCAGAATTATACCAGGTTTCAATTGTGTATGTTGCAAATACTCTAACTGCATTTATTATGATGAATCTTATGTCAAATAAAATCCAGATAAAAAATACAACAAAATTCAAGATTGGAATTGGTATTACGACATTTGTCTTCATAGGTTTATCTCTGATAACTGATTGGTGGATGGCAATGCCATTCATGGCATTAGTTGGAGCATCATGGGCGTTTCTATTTATTGGTGGAAACTTCCACCTAATGGAAAATAATCCAAAATCTACATCTACTGGGATATTTAGCTCAACACTTTCAATCTCTACTGTAATTGGTCCTGTTATTGCAGGTGCAATTGCATTTTATTTTGATTATTTTTCAGTAATGTATTTTGCAATAGCTGTAGTCTTAATAGCATTTGTAATATCAACTAGAATTAAAAAAGAAATGCCTAGCGAAGTCCCCATCTAGACATTACTTTATCTTCCAATCTTTTGAAAACAAATCCATCAATGAGTATTCCAATGCCCATTATTACTAACATCATTGCTATAACTTGGGAAACATCATTTAGTTGTCTTCCAACATTTAACAAGAATCCAAGTCCTAAGAATGAAAATAATAATTCTGCACCAATTACTCCTCTCCATGCAAATGCCCAACCTTGCTTGAAGCCAGTAATCATGTATGGAAATGCAGCAGGAATTAATACTGTCGTGATAAGTTGAGTACCTTTTGCACCCATATTTCTAGCAGCTTCAATATATGAAGGATCTATATTTTTGACTCCTGTGTATGTATTGATTGTAACTGCAAAAATTGCACCTATTGCAGTTACAAAAATAATTCCAGAATCAGTTAGACCAAACCATAATATCGCAAGTGGAACCCATGCTACAGATGGAATTGATTGTAAACCAAGAACCAAGGAACCAATAGTTTGATTTACGGTTTCAACTCTTGCCATGAAAATTCCAAGTATCATTCCTCCACCAATAGCAATTGCTAAACCAATAATGAGACGCAACATACTGGTTCCTATTCCATAAAACAAGCTGCCATCAGACATTCCATAAATAAGATCTTCCCCAACTTCAATTGGTGATGGAAATATGTTATCAGGCCAGATGTCTGCAGTATCTATTGCTTGCCAAATTACTATAATTGCGATATAGAATGCAATCTTTTTTCCAAAAATGTTTGCTTTCATTCAAATCAACCTTTTAATCAGTTCCTTGACTCCTTAAAGCCTGAAGAATTTCTTTTTCATATACAGACAAACTTTCATCTTCTGAAACACGTGGTCTTTTGTAATCAATTTCAACTAATTTTTTGACAACAGATGGTCTATGACTAAAAATAGCAACGCGTGATCCAAGAACTGCTGCCTCTGGAACATTATGTGTGACAAAAATTATTGTCTTTTGCGTTTTTTGCCATATCAGTTGCATTTCAACCAACAATAAATCACGTGTTTGTGAATCAAGTGCTGCAAATGGTTCATCCATTAATAATACGTCAGGATCCATTACTAATGCACGTGCTATTGCCACACGTTGTTTCATTCCAGTTGATAATTGATAAGTATAAGATTTTTCAAATTGCGTGAGCTGCATCATGTCTAGATATCTTTTTGAAATTTCATCACGTTCTTTTTCAGGAATACCTGCAACTTTTAATCCATATTCAACATTATCTTTGACTGTAAGCCATGGAAATAATGCGCCTTCCTGGAATACCATTATACGTTCAGGACCTGTATCATGAAGTTTTTTTCCATTAAGAGTAATTTCTCCTTCATCAGGTTCTTCTAATCCTGCCAAAATTCTAAGGAATGTAGATTTCCCACATCCTGATGGACCAACAATACAAACCAATTCTCCATCATTTACAGTGAGATTTATTCCTCCTAGTGTTTTGAGAGGTTTTCCATCATGTTCAAAATATTTTTCAATATTTTTGGCTTCTATTTTACCCATTTTGATTTTCCTCCAATAATGTTATAGAAAATGTATGGTCATAAAAAATTTCATTAATGTCATATCCTGAACGACCAAGATATCCTAATGAATCAGCTCGTTCAGCAAATGTATAAACTGATTTTTTTAATGGATCCGATGTAATGATTAAATTTGAAAACGACTCGTCAATTATTTCATCTGGTAATGTTTTTCCCATATAATCTGTTAAAAATTCACTGTAAACTTTTTTTGTTTGTTCAGGATTATTATTTATCCATTGAACTGTTTTTTCATTTGATTCAATCCAATTTTGTATCACTTCTGGATTATTTTCAACATAATCTGTTCTACCAATCAATAGTACAGATGAAAATTGATTATCTGGCCAAAATTGACTCTCGTTGAATATTCTAACCCCATCAAGATCTTGAACTAACATGGTAGCCCATGGTTCTGGAACCCATGCACCATCAATGTCACCCTTTGCAAATAACGTGTAAATATCTGGATTAGAAATATTTAGAACGTAAACTGTTCCTCCTTTTTCAACTGGTTGTAATCCATTTGTTGATAAATAATGTCTAAGTGAGACATCCTGTGTGTTACTAATTTGTGGAGCAGCAATTCTTTTTCCATCAAAATTCTCAATTGAATCCAAACCAGAATCTTTTTGGGCTACAAGACTTGCTCCACCATCTGCAGCTCCTGCTAAAATTTTTAGTGCTTCGCCGTCAGATTTTAAATATCCATTAATCACTGGTCCAGGTCCAACATATGCAATGTCAATTGAATTTGAGAACAGTGATTCAATCACTTGAGGACCACTATCAAATATTTTAACATCTATTTTTTGAGATAAATTTTCTATAAAAATTCCATTTTCTATTCCAACAATTGGTACTGCATGGACAATACTTGGGAAAAATGCAACTCGAATTTCTTCTTCTGATGTGTCAGTATAAGATTGAGCCAAACTAGCAATTATAGCAATTGCTATGGATGATACTCCTATTCCAATTAGGTATGAAATTTTCATAAAACAGCGTTATATCTGAAAGTTAAATAGTGATCGAATTTTAGCTTTGCCTACTGATTCTCATCACATCAAAAAAATCAATCTAACCCTTGGAAAAGTTGAGAACATAAAAGATAAATGATAAACTACATTCAGACAGTTTGCTCAATGAAACAAAAATCAATACTTGCATTTTCTGGGGGACTAGACACATCAGTAGTTGTAAAGTATTTGCAAGAAATGCATGATGTTGATGTGATTACAGTTACAGTTGATGTTGGACAGGGAGATGACGCTAACAAAATTTTAAGAAAAGCCAAAAAACTTGGAGTAAAAAAACACTACAATATTGATGTGAAAAAAGAATTTGTAACAAATTACATCTTTTCAGCAATTAAAGCAAACGCATTATATGAAAAAAAATACTGTTTGGCTACAGCATTAGCAAGACCATTAATTGCAAACAAAGTTTTGGAAATAGCAAAAAAAGAAAAGGTTTCATCACTTGCTCATGGTTGTTCAGGTAAAGGAAATGATCAAGTACGTTTTGATAATACATTACGTGCAGGTTCAAACCTACCTATAATTGCACCAATTCGTGATCTTAATCTTGATCGTGAAACGGAATTAAAATTTGCAAAGAAACACGGAATAGAGATAGACAATGTTGCAAAAAAATTCAGTATTGATCAGAATTTATGGGGTAGAGCAATTGAAGGTGGTGTTTTAGAAAATCCATATAATGAACCACCAGATGATGCATTCATTTGGGTAAAAACAAAAAAACTTCCAGATAAACCAGGATATCTAAAAATAAAATTTGAGAAAGGTATACCAGTTACTGTTGATGGAAAAAAACTAAATCCAGTTAAACTAATAGAATACATCAACAAAAAAGCTGGTCAACATGGTGTTGGAATTATAGATCATATTGAGGATCGTGTTGTTGGGATTAAATCACGTGAAGTATATGAAACACCTGCAGCAGTTTGTTTAATTGAGGCACATTCAGATTTAGAAAAAATGGTGCATACAAAACATGAAATAAAATTCAAAGCACTTGTTGACGATGAATGGTCGTGGTTAGTGTATTCTGGATTATGGGACGATCCTTTAAGAAAAGAATTGGATTCATTCATTAATGAATCACAAAAACGGGTTTCTGGCACTGTAAAATTGAGATTGTTCAAAGGAGGGCTTCGAGTTGTTGGAAGAGAATCCAAGTATTCACTTTATAGTCATAATATAGCCACATATGGAAAAAAATCCACATTTGATCAAAAACTAGCCAAAGGTTTTGTAGAATTATGGGGATTACAGACAACAGAAGCTAATAAATTACATAAAAAAATCTGAAAAAAAATCATGAATTGCCCAGAATGTGACGCAAACTTGAACATCCCAGATGATGCAGCTGTAGGAGAAATAGTTTCTTGTGCTGACTGTGGAGCTGACTATGAAATTGCTAAAAAAGAAGGTTCCACTATAGAGCTAAAAGAAGCTGAGACAGTTGGCGAAGACTGGGGAGAATAGTTGCAAAAAATTAGTATAGTGTTTGACAGACTACGGTCTGAAGAAAAGTTGCTTCAATCACAAGCAAGTGATCTGGGATATGAAACATCAATGATTGATGCAAAAATTACACAATTTGATACAGGTAGTAAGAAAAATAACTATGAGTTTGGTGATGTAACACTTGAAAGATGTATTAGCTATTACAGGGGTTTACACTTTACGGCATGTTTAGAATTTCTTGATATTCCTGTAATTAACAAATTTGATGTTGCAAACCTATGTGGAAATAAAATGATTAGTTCTATGGCACTTGAAAAAAACAATATTCCAACACCAAAAACATACTTCGCATTCTCATCAGAAGGTGCAAGGGAAATTTTTGAAAAAACTGGTTACCCATTAGTAATTAAACCAATTATTGGAAGCTGGGGAAGAAGTGTTTTCCCAATTAAGGATAAAGATACTGCAGATGCAGTTATTGAAAATCGAGAAGTTACAGATGGTCCTCAAGACAGAATATATTATTTGCAGGAAATGGTTGATAGACCACCAAGAGATATCAGAGTTATTACTGTAGGTGATCAAGCAATTGCTGCTATGTATAGAAAATCCTCAGGTGGATTTAAAACAAACATTGCTTTGGGTGCAGAGCCAGAAATGTGTGATATAACAAATGAAATTGAAGATTTGTGTGCAAAAACATCTAAAGCTGTAGGAGGAGGAATTCTAGGAATAGATTTGATGGAAGACAGCAGTAAAGGACTAGTCGTACATGAGGTAAATAATACAGTTGAATTCAAAGGGCTTGTTAAAGTTGCAAAGAAGAATATTCCAAAAGAAATGATTGATTTTGCAATTAACTATATCAAGAGATAACGGTAATTAACGTTAAATTATCGTGTGAAATAGTGATTATAACATGAAAGTTGGAATTGTAGGTGCATCTGGTTACGTGGGTGGCGAAGTACTCAGATTACTTCTAAGTCATCCAAATGCAGAAGTTTCTATGGTTACATCTAGACAACATGTTGGAGATTATCTTCATCGTATACATCCAAGTTTGAAAGGATTTACAGATCTGACATTTTCAGAACTTGATTATGATAAAATGAGTGATCAATGTGATTTAGTATTTACAGCTGTTCCACATGGAACTGCAACAGATATTGTAAAAGCACTATATGATAGAGGAATGAAAATTATTGATCTTAGTGCTGATTATCGTTTGCATAATCCAGATGATTATGGAAAGTGGTATGGTTGGGAACATACAAATCCAGACTACTTGCAAAAATCTGTATTTGGTGTACCAGAACTCCACAGAGAAGAAATAAAAAAATCACAATTAGTATCTTGTCCAGGTTGTATGGCAGTAACATCAATTCTTGCATTAAATCCATTGATAAAACATGATTTGATTGACACTGAACACATTATTGTTGATTCAAAAATTGGATCATCTGGTGCAGGTGCTGGTGCTGGTACAAGTCATGCAATGCGTGCAGGAGTTATTAGACCATACAAACCTGCAAAACATAGACACACTGGTGAAATTGAGCAAGAACTTAGCCAAACAGCTGGAAAGAAAATTAAAGTTTCAATGAGTCCTCATGCAGTAGATGTTGTAAGAGGAATTCTTTGTACAAATCATACATTTCTTAAAAAAGAAATTGATGAAAAGGAACTTTGGAAAATTTATCGTGCAGAATATGGTGATGAACGTTTTATCAGATTAATTCGTGATAAGAAAGGTCTCTACAAATTCCCTGATCCAAAATTTGTTGTAGGTTCTAATTTCTGTGATATCGGATTTGACTTAGATAATGATAATAACAGACTAATTGCTCTATCTGCATCAGATAATTTAATGAAGGGTGCAGCAGGTTCTGCAATTCAAAACATGAATGTGATGTCAGGCTTCGATGAGTTCGAAGGAATTATGTATTCCCCATTGACACCTGTATAATATATGATCACAATCAAAATTGGAGGTAGTGTTGTAGATAATCTACATCCAAGTACAATTGACGATATTAAAAAAACTGTAGAACAAGAAGGTGTTATTCTTGTTCATGGTGGAGGAAAGGAAGTTACCAAAATCACAGAGCAATTAGGTAAAGAACCAAAATTTGTTGTTTCACCTAGTGGAATTAAAAGTCGATATACAGACAAAGAAACATCTGAAATATTCACAATGGTAATGTCAGGAAAAATCAATAAAACAATAGTCCAAATGCTTCAGAAAAATGGAATTAATGCTTTAGGATTATCAGGTATGGATGGAAAGACAATTCAAGCAGATAGAAAGAAGAAACTAATCATTATGAATGAAAAAGGACGTAAACAGATTATTGATGGAGGATATACTGGAAAAATTACAACAGTTAATTCTGAATTAATTAAAACTGTTCTAGAAAAAGGATACACTCCAGTGATTTCACCTATAGCAATTAGCGAAGAATGTGATTTTCTAAATGTTGATGGTGATAGAGCTGCTGCAAATGTTGCAGGTCAAGTAAAAACTGACAAAGTTCTATTTGTAACTAATGTAGATGGATTATTGATGGATGATAAACTAGTTGAAAATTTAACATTATCTGAAGCTAAGGAATTATTACCAAAAATTGGATTCGGAATGGAAAAGAAAATACTAGCTGCAACAGAAGCAATTGAAATGGGTGTGACAGAAGCATTAATTGCTAATGGTCAAAGAGAAAATCCAATTTCATCTGCAATTAGACATGAAAAATGTACGGTGATAACAAATGACTGAAGATCAATTCTTAGGAAATTTGTATCAAAGATTTCCAGTTACAATTGAAAAGGGATATGGTGCACATGTTTGGGATATCAATAATAAAGAATACATAGACTGTATGGGTGGTTATGGTGTTGCATTAGTAGGACATAGAAATGAACGAGTAGTAAATGCAATAAAATCACAGATTGATAAAATTATCACAGTCCATAGTTCTCTTTACAGTAAGACAAGAGAAGAGTTTCTTGAAACATTGTTTAAAATTTCACCAAAAGGATTAACTCAAGCACATCTCAACAACAGTGGTGCAGAGGCAATAGAGGCTGCCATAAAATTTGCTAGAAAATTTACTGGCAAAAAAGGCATGGTCGCGATGAATGGTTCATATCATGGAAAATCAATGGGTGCACTGTCATTAACCTTTAATCCAAAATATAGAAAATCTTTTCAGCCATTAGTAGAAAAGGTATCATTTTCATCATTTGGTGACATAGAATCATTACGTTCAACAATTGATGATGATACAGCGTTTATCATACTAGAACCAATTCAAGGTGAAAGTGGGATTCATGTAGCACCAGATGGATTCCTACAAGATGTTAGAAAACTATGTGATGATAACGAAATTCTTCTTATTTTTGACGAAATACAATCAGGATTAGGAAGAACAGGAAGAATGTGGGCAGCAGATCACTGGAATACGGCTCCAGATATTTTGTGTATAGCAAAAGGAATTGCAGGAGGAGTACCAATGGGAGTAACTATGGTACGACCTGATATACTAAATTGTATTAGTAAGGGAGAACACTCTTCAACATTTGGTGGAAACCCATTATCATGTGCAGCAGGAACTGCAACAATTCAAGCATTAACACAAGATAATCTAGTTCAAAACGCAGATGCTATGGGAAAATTATTTAGAGATGGATTAGAAAAACTAAAAGAAAAACATAACATAATTAGAGAAATAAGAGGAAAAGGCCTAATGATTGGAATTGAACTCAAATTTGAAGTTAGAGATATCCTGATGGAAGGAATTGAAAAAAATCTTCTATTATTATATTCTGGTAGGAATATTCTACGTCTATTACCACCACTAGTAATCACAAAAGATGATGTAGCAAAATCTTTAGAAACCTTAGATGTGTTATTTACAAATGAGGAGAAACGAAAAAATGGTTAAAGACAAAATAGATGATAAAATAATTGGATATCTTCGAGATGATGCAAGAGAATCATTTGTAGAAATAGGGAAAAAACTAAAACTCTCAGAATCTGCAGTTAGACGTAGAGTAAAAAATCTAGTTGACAATAAAGTAATTGAGAAATTCACTGTTCAGATGGGTGAAACCAATACAACGAGTGCAATTGTTTTGATATCAGTCGATTCTGCAACAGACACATCAAAAGTATCAATAAAATTAACTAAATTAGAAGCAGTTAAAACAGTTTATGAAATTACTGGACAATACGACATAAGCGTAATAATCCGTGCTGCAAATATTTCTGAAATAAATGGTTGTATTGATGAATTACGAAAAATTCAGGGTGTAATTGACACTAACACTGTAATTATTTTAAGAACAATTAGATAATCGATATTCGAAAATAAATTTTAAATTTATATCTAATTTAGTATTGTTTTTGAATTTAATTCGCGAAATTAGTACGATTATGTTTATATTAATGTAATTAATCAACGATAATAGCAATGAATGATCCGAATTACTATGCAGATAAATATAATGCGTATGAAGACACACCAAAGAAAATTCGTGTACTTGATTCTACATTAAGAGAAGGAGAACAACATCCAGGTGTTTCATTTAGTATCAAGCAACGAATACAAATTGCGTGGATGTTAGATTATTTTGGTGTTGACCAGATAGAAATATCACCTGTAGTTTCACCTGATCACAAAGAGGCCACAAAAACTATTATCAAACAAGGATTACGGGCTGATATTGTTTCACACGGTAGAGCATTAACAGAAGATATCGATATTTCATTATCATGTGATGCAAAATGGGTTGCGGCATATTTAGGAATATCAGACATACATCTAAAGGATAAACTACGTATTACAAAAGAAGAAGCACTGGAAAGGGCAGTTAAAACTGTCAGCTATGCAAAAGATCATGGATTGAAAATTAGATTTACTGTAGAAGATGGAAGTAGGGCTGAGCCAGAATTTCTATTAAAAATTTGTAAAGCAATTCAAGAAGCAGGTGTCGATAGGATTAGTCTACCTGATACAGTTGGTATTATGCGACCAATTGGAATGTATAATTTTGTAAAAAGTATACGCTCAGAAATTGATACACCACTAGATGTTCATGTTCATAATGACATAGGATTTGCTTTGGCTAATGCATTCTCAGCTTGTGAAGCAGGCGTTGACCAAATTCATACAACAATTGATGGAATTGGAGAAAGAACTGGAATTCCATCACTAGCTGAAGTTGCAGTAGCACTTACGTATCTGTACAAATCACCAAACGATTTTAGATTAGATATGTTAGCAGATTTATCCAGACTTATTGAACAATATACAACAATCAAACCATATGATTCAAAGCCAATTGTTGGCACATCTGCATACAAACACAAAGCTGGAACACATCTAGCAGCGATTCTAAAAAATCCTGCAGCATATGAACCAATTCCACCTAGAGTTGTTGGCAATCATCGTACCATAGTATTTGGTGAACTTGCAGGTAAAACAGGTGCTGGATATCTAATGTCATTATTAGGAATTAAACATGATAGTGAAACTGCAAAAAAAGTGGCTGCAGGTCTAAAAAATCTCCGAATGGGAGATGTTTTGGATATTCCACTTGAAGATAGGCTAGAAAGAAAGATAATTAATGATGAAAAAAAGAGGAATATCGAATAAAATGACTAATTGTCCAGAATGTGATGCAGTGATGAAAATTCCAGATGATGCAGTAGAAGGTGAGATAGTAACCTGTGCAGAATGTGGTGCAAGTTTTGAACTTGTTAAGACATCCGAAGGCTTTGAGCTAAAACCAGCTCAAACTGTCGGAGAGGACTGGGGACAGTGACTGACAAAATCACAGTTCTCTATGATACAATCCGTCTTGAAGAAAAATTACTAATTGAAGCAGCAAAAAAAAATAATTTTAACTTGGAGATGGTTGATTGTAAAAAACTGTCTATTGATCTAAATGAACAATCGATTATAGATAATCCAGTATTACAACGATGTGTTAGCTATTACAGAAATCTACATTCTACTGCAGCACTTGAAGGTCAAGGTGTACAAGTTGTAAATTGTTTAAACACTGGAGTTTTTGCAGGTAACAAACTGTTTACACATATGTTACTCCAAAAAGCTGGTGTTCCTACACCTAATGCAACAGTGGCATTTTCAAAAGATTCAGCATTAGAATCACTTAAAAAAAATGGATTCCCAAAAATCATCAAACCAACTGTAG
>CAYVQV010000012.1:0-18185 GCA_964454035.1 uncultured Candidatus Nitrosopelagicus sp.
CTGTTGGAGTTGTTGGTGATGAAAGAAAATATGGAAGAATTGTAACTGTACGAATAGTTGATTCAATTGATGCAATGACTGCAGATTGGACTAGACTTCCTCATGGGATTTTGGAGAAAATTAGTAATAGAATCACCAATGAAATTGAAGAAGTAACTTGGGTATCATATGTAATTTCCAGTAAGCCTCCAGCAACAATAGAACCTCAATAAATAATCATATCATACACGCACCAAAAACACCAGCAGAGTCACCCAGTTTATTTTTTAGGATCGGAGTATCAATTTGATCGCTGAAAACTCGGTGGTATACCGAAGATTTTGCATCGTCATATAGAAATGGAATATTTGATAATCCACCACCAAGAACAATAGCGTCAGGATCTAGAATATCTATTACATTTCCAAGTGCCAAGCCAAAATTTGTTAGGAATTCGCCCTTCCATCTTGGATACTGATTGTTGTTTTTCTTATTTTCTAAATCCAGAACGATTTCGGATACTGATTGTTGTTTGCCTGAAATTTCCTCCCATCTTTTTTCTAATGCAGGACCACTAAGATAAGTTTCAACACATCCCTTTTTTCCACAATAACATGAATTTCCTTGTGGTCTAATGCAATGATGCCCCCACTCACCAGCAATATTTGTCCTACCATTATGGATCTGTTCCTTTATTACAATACCACCACCAACACCAGTGCCCATTATTACACCAAAAACTACATCAAAATTTTTTGCTGCTCCAAGTTTTGATTCTGCTAACGCAAAACAGTTTGCGTCATTCTCAATAGAAATTTCCTGATTCAAAATATTTTCTAAATCATTCTTAAGATCTTTTCCAATAAGACATTGTGTATTACTATTCTTAATTACACCAGTTTCTTTTGATAGTGCACCTGGTGTGCATATTCCTAGAGATGTTTTTTGATCAGTTTTCTGTCTCAAGTGATCAACAAGATCTTTGATTAATTCAAGAATTGAGGAATATCCTTTTTCTTGATTTGTTTTGACTCTTTTCCTTTCAATAATTTCAAAATTATCATCTAATAGAATTCCCTCTGTTTTTGTCCCACCAAGATCAATTCCGATTTTATGCATAATTAGTATACAAGCTACTCATACATAAAAAATAAAGAAAAAAGAAAAAGTTAGATACTATTTCTAATCGTGTGCGTGTGGGTTTTCTGAACCAGATTCCATCTTCACAAAAGTTCCTGCTGCTTTATCATGCCATTCCATATTGGCTTGATCAACTAGAACTGCTTGTGGAGGACAAACTGATACACAAGCCATACAGTAAATACAATCATGTTCTCTTATTGCATCTGCTTTGTCTGTGAAATCAAGTCGTTCTTCTTTTTCAGTTGTGCCTTCGCCTTTCCAGTCAGTAGTATCATTTACTGCGTCAATTCCTGAGATATCTTTGTCAGTTCTGTACCACTGAAATATTTGAACAGGACATGCTTCAATGCATGCACCATCTGCAACACAAACATCCCAATCATTTGCTACCATGGTACCAGTGATTCCTAGTTTCACCATTTTTTCGCCGTGTTTTTCATAATCGGCTAGAACTTTCTCATCTTTTGATGCATCCCAGTCATTTCCAGGTTCACCAGCTTGTGATGGCCAAACCCAATGGAAATTTCCTGATGGTCCATCAATGATCTTACCAATTGGCGTTTTGCCTTCTTTACAAAAGTCTTCTAGTATTGCCATAGTAAATCGTTTTTTGAATATTATTTAAATCTAAACAAAATTAGTACAAACTAAACGATCAGAAACCAGAATTAAATATTATAACGCTGTTTTTGATATAAATTTACGTACGTTCATATCTTTTTGAAATCTGAATACACTATTGGATATTAT
The DNA here is from genome assembly GCA_964454035.1 of uncultured Candidatus Nitrosopelagicus sp. Taxonomy (GTDB): domain Archaea; phylum Thermoproteota; class Nitrososphaeria; order Nitrososphaerales; family Nitrosopumilaceae; genus Nitrosopelagicus. The sequence continues at coordinate 1,873 of CAYVQV010000012.1, forward strand.
AAAATTTGATGTATATAGAGGGCCCAATATTGGAATCTACACAAAAGTTAATGATGAATTTGTTTTTGTTCCGAATGGATTTGCTAGTTCAAAATCAGAAAAATTGGCTGAATATCTACAAACAGATTATATTGTAACATCTGTAGCTGATACAAGATTACTAGGAATATTGATGGTTGTAAATAATCATGGAATATTAATGCCGAATACTTGTTCGGAAGTAGAACTTGAGAAAATTAAAAAGAAAACAGATCTAAATGTAGATATTTTAGATGTAAAATTTAATGCACTTGGAAATATGATGAGTGTTAATGATAAAGGTGGCATAGTGTCTCCTAGTTTACCAAAAGAATCACTTCAAAAAATAGAAGATGTTCTAGATATTGAAGTATTACAGAAAAAAATTGCAGGATTTCATCAAGTTGGCGCAGTAATGGCAACATCCCAATCTGGTGGAATTGTTCATCCTGAAACTGATGAAGAAGATATCAAAATAATAAGTAATATTTTAGGTGTAAAAGTTGAACCTGCAACAATTAATGGTGGACTACCTTATCTTTCATCAGGTATACTAGTAAATAACAAATCTATGGTTGTTGGAACACTAACTAATGGACCAGAAATAATGATGCTAACAAGAGCATTTACAAATTAAATATTGATTTTGATTCTAATAATAAATTTTCAATTTTAATTTGTTTTTCAGTTCTATCTAACATATTACGTAATATTACTACACCATTAGAAAATTCTTTTGGACCAATTATCACTACAAATTTTGAATTGATTGATAATTCCATTTGTTTTTTTAATGATTTGCCACTAAGATCAATGTCTACAAAAATTCCTTTGTCACGTAATGTAGAAGCTAGATTAATTGCAATTTGTTGCATGTCATCATTTACGTATACTACAGAAATTCTTGGATTTTGAATAGTATGCAAAGAATTTTGATTGTTAAGTGATAAGATTATTCTTTCAATTCCACCTGCAACACCTGTTGCACCAAGATCATTACTACCAAAAATACTAGGAAGATTGTCATATCTTCCACCACCAACTAATGCACCAATATCAAAAGATGTATCAAATGCCTCAAAAACAATACCAGAATAATAATCTAATCCTCGTACTATACCAAAATTTATTCTAATATTATTTACATTACGATTTTGTAATGATTTAAAAATAATTTTTAGATCATTCCAGCTTTCAAGTAAATTAGTATCAAATTTTTGTTCTATTTCTTCAGGTGTTCCATTAATTTTAGAAAATTCTATGATTTTTTCAAGCTTTGTAGAAGAATAACCCTTTTTTTCAAATTCTGACATAATTTCTTGCTTGGATTTTTTCTGTATTTTATCAACAGCTCTTAATATATCAGAAACAATTTGCTCATCATTTGATTCAAATATTTTATTGATGTAAGATTCAACAAGCTTTCTGTGTGATATATCAATTACAATATTCTTTAGTTGTATTTTTTCAAAAAATTTTGAAACGAATTCTATTATTTCAGCATCATGTTCAAGATTTACCTTACCAAAAATTTCAATATCAAATTGATGAAAAAATCTGTATCTTCCTTTTTGTGGTTCATCATATCTCCAAACTCCACCAAATGAAGAAATTTTTGCAGGAAGTTTGAAAGATTTCTGAGAAGCAATAAAGCGTGTTAAACCTATAGTAAAATCAAATCTTAATGCAATTTCTCTTTCTCCCTTGTCTTTGAAAAAATATACATCATCACGAAGAGTTTCTCCACCTTTAGCTTCTAATGTAGAAAGTAGTTCAAGTGGGGAAGGTTCCATTAATTTAAAATTAAATATTTCTGATATCTCAAGAAATTTTTTTCGAATAAATTCAATTTCTAAAAATTCACTATTTTCAAAATCTTTCATACCTCTAGGTAGTTCCATTTACAAAAAAAAATGAATTAATGCATTTAGGCTTTGCTATGTAATTTAGAACTAATTAATATCAGAAGCATGAAAAAAAGAAAATGAGTTATAGATACCTTGAACATTCAACTGATGCAATTATAGAAGTTATAGCACCAAATCTAACAAAAGCATTTGAGATTGTTGGTAAATCGGTAGTACAAACAATATTAGATGATTCAAAAATAGAAGAAATAGTTCAGAAAAAAATAATTGTAAAAGGAAAAGATCTTCACTATTTATTGTATAATTGGTTAGAAGAAATAATTATTTTAACAATTACTGATGGTTTTGCAATCAAGAGATTCAAATTAGATCTTAAAAAAGAACCATTTGTAATTACTGCAGAATTATTTGGAGAAGATATTGATATTAAAAAACATGGTTTCAAAGTAGAGATAAAGTCGCCGACATTTCATGAAATGGAGATTGTTGAGGGTATGGATGTAAAGATGAAATATCTCTTAGATTTGTAAAAATTATAAGTGATTATTAGAACTATTTTACATGGTTGATGAAGAATTAGAACGACTAAAGAAAAAACAATTAGAAGAAGTTTTGAAACTACAGAATCAATCAATTCTATCTGAAAAAATTTCAGTGATTGATTTAGACATTAATAATTTTGAACAAATAGTTTCTAAAGATGTATTGACATTGGTTGATTTTTGGGCAGAATGGTGCGGTCCATGTAAATCAATGCATCCAATATTTACTAGACTTGCGAAAAAATATCATAATGTTAAATTTGGAAGAGTGAATGTTGATAATAATCAAGATATAGCAAAGAAATTTGGTGTTCAATCAATCCCAACATTCATCATGTTTAGAAATGGTAAACCTATTGACAAGATGATTGGAGCAGTAGGAGAACCTGGAATTCATATGATTTGTAAAAAACATTCTTTAGATTAGTAACCATAAACGGGATTAATTTTTCTTTGAATTTCTAAAATCTTATTAAAAATTTTTGATTCTTCTGGATTTAATTTATGCATGTAATTTTTTAAAAGTTTTTTTGCTTCATCAGGTGTTGGAAGTGAATAAAAAATGTCTTCTTCAGATATTTGTCTTCCAATAGTTATATTTTGTACAGAACATGCTACTTCTTCACCAGTTTTTACTGTAGGTACAGTTTTTCCGTCATTTTGGAGCTGATGTACTATACCAACTTTTTTTCCAGACTCGTTCATAAAAGGAATTTTTTGTCGTAATTTTCCCGCATCAACTCTAATTCCAAATACTGCAGGATTATTATTTCTAAAGATGTAACCTTTAAGAAATGTAAATTTTACAATAGGAGTCATTTCATTAAAAATTGCACTATCAACGTCAGCGCTATCTTGTTCAACCCATAATGAATAATTATCAATTAAGCTATAGATTATTTTATCATCAAAAATTCTAACATGACTTTCTTCTGATTCAACTACAGCGTCATCAAATATCTTTACATTAAAAGATAAAATAACACCAAGATGTCGATCTTTTTCTTTTATTGCTTTAGCTTCCATTACATCTCTACGTGTTACAGGACCAATGTCAGCCTTGGAAATTGGAATTTGTTTGCGTCTTAACATCTCAGTTAATGCTTCCAATGAACCTATTGTGTCACATTTTAAAATTAGACCAGTCGTTTCAGTATCAATGAATACTGATTTCATTTCAGATTCTATTGATTTTTTGAATTTTTCAGCTTCTATTAGATCTGATGTGGCATAAACTGTACTGCCAGGAAGTACACCGTCAAGATCTGGTGATGCAATTTTAATTCCTGCTGCTGCCTGAACTTCATCAATTGGTTTGAATTTATCTCTAGGATCACGCATTTCATCTAATGGTTTTGGTAATAATAGTGCCTTGGGCTTAGTTACTATAACAGAATCTCTCTTTGCTACAACAATATTATCATCTTTTTTCAAAAATCCATCAACTAAAATCATATTTGCAGTAGGTCCTAATCCAACTTCATCATTTACTTCAAGAATTATACCTCGTGTTGATTTTTCTTCTTGTTCTAATTTCTTCTTGAGAAATTGTTCCGTTAAACCAACTAAAACCCCCAATAATTCAGAAATTCCTACTCCTGTTCTAGCACTAATAGGTACTATTGAGACTTCTTTCGAAAAATCCTGAACTCGATAAAATGCCTCTGATTGATAACCTAAAATTGAAAGAGCACCTACAACGTTGTAAATTTGTTCATCTATTGTAGTTTGAACAGGTGTACTCTGACTTTTTATTGCTTGGGATACAAGAGGCATATCATTTTTTTGCCAACCTGATATCATATCCACTTTATTTAATGCAACAACAAAAGGAACCTTCCTGCTTTCAAGAATTTTTAGACTTTCATTTGTTTGAGGCTGTAATCCTCTATTGATATCAACCACTAGAATGGCTATATCTGCAGCAGAACCACCTCTAGCTCTTAAATTAGTAAATACTTCATGTCCTGGAGTATCAATGACAAGAATTCCTGGTAGTTTAGTTTCAGATTTTCCAAGTTTTTCATATAATGATCCACATATTTTTTTAATAGTTTCATCTGGAAGAAAACTTGCACCTATATGCTGAGTTATTCCACCAGCTTCTCTAGATTGTACACCAGTTCCACGAATCTTATCTAAGATTGATGTTTTTCCTGAATCGACGTGGCCTAATACTGCCACAATTGGTTGTCTTATACCCAACGTTAATCACTTGAATACTACATTCACTTCCTTTTCAAAGCTTTCTAATGAATCAGAAGCATGAATAATGTTTTCAGTAAATCCTAAACCAAAATCTCCTCTAATAGAACCAGGTTCTGCTTCAAAAGATTTTGTTGCACCAACCATTTGTCTTGTTGTTATAACAGCATTATTTCCTTCAATAACAGCAACTACTACAGGTCCTGATGTAATATAAGATAATAATTCGTCAAAAAATGGTTTTTCTTTATGTATAGAATAAAACTCAGATGCAAGTTCTTTGGTAAAACTGAACATTTTTAATTTAATGATAACAAATCCTTTCTTTTCAAATCTAGATAGAATTTCACCGACTAATTTTCTTTTTACACCATCAGGTTTTACTATGAATAAAGTTTGTTCAGTCAATTTACTTCTTGACTTTAATTCCGCCTTTGACATATTTGTTTGTCCATTTTAATTTTCTTGGATCACGCTTTAATTCACGCATATTCTTTTTACATTTTGCTGAACAAAACCACAAAACAGTACCATTATTTAGTGCAAGCATTGTTCCTGTACCTTTAGCTACAGGTCTGTTACAGAAATTACATGGTTTAACTAAAAGACTCATTTACATCACTAATGGATTTTTTTAGCTTCTCGTTCAGTTTCTCGTAATATAATAATATCAGACATTCTTACAGAACCTTTAACATTTCTTGTAAGAACTCGTCCCTTATCTTTTCCTTCTAAAATTTTAACTCTTACTTGAATTACTTCACCAGCAATCCCAGTTCTTCCAACAATTTGAATAATTTCTGCAGAAGCTAATTCGTCAGTATTAGATTGCTGACTCATTGTTCAGTAGCGCCACCTTTAGCTTTTGCAAGGGAGGCAATAACTTCATCAATAATATGTTGTGCATCACCTGCATCTAATATTGCAGCAGCGGCAGAAGTTACATCAATTCCAAGTGCTTTTCCTAATTCTTGTTTGTCTGGAACAAATGCATATGCTGCTCCTTGTTCTTCACAGATTAATGGAAGATGTGCTACCACTTCTGGTGGTTCAACATCTTCTGCAATTATAATTAATTTACTAATTCCTCTTTCAATTGCTTTGGTTGCTTCGTTAGTACCTTTTCTGACTTTTCCTGTTTGTGCTGCAACTCGTAAAGCCTCCAAAATTGGACTAACAAGTTCTGCTGGAGTTTCATTTTTTACGTAATATGCTTTAGCCATTCAAAAAATGCCTTGAACTCGTCTTAAATATGTTATCTGGCTAAGATTGATTTAATTTTATTGATGTATTCTGACATTAAAACTTCAAGGTTTTTTTGATTGTTAGATTCAGCATATATTCTGATTATAGGTTCTGTACCACTAGGTCTAATCATAATCCAATTTTGGCTATCTAGCGTGATTTTTATTCCATCAGATGTGTCTGAATTTGGAAAATCGTCTAAAAGTTGAGATATTATTTTGTTAGCATCATCATTTGAACAAGAAATTTTATCTTTTGTAGTATATGATAAAGGAAGAGATCTAATGTTTTCATCTATACTTTTACCTGAATTTGTTAGTAGATCCAAAACTAATGCCAGTGTCATCGCACCATCACGAACCTGATTATGATTTCCATACATAAAACCACCATTTTCCTCAAATCCTATAAGTGCATTTTCAGAAACCATTTTTCTTGAAACTTCAACACTACCAACTTTTGTTCGAATAACTTGAGAATTAGTTTGTAATGCAATTTTTTCAATTGTTGTTGCAGAATTCAAACAAGTAACTACAATGGAATTAAGATTTTTTTCCAATAGATAACTACATAACAAAATAGATGAACTATCGCCAGTAAGAATTTTACCATCACCATCACATATTATACTTCGATCACCATCACCATCAAATGCAATTCCAACATCAGCATGATTATTTTTTACTAACATTGAAAGTTCAGACAGATTTTGTGGAGTAGGTTCTGAACCTCTACCTGGAAAATCACCATCAATTTTTTCATTTATAGTAAAAATTTCACATTCAAGTTCCTGGCATAAACGAATTGCAGTAAGTGCTTGTGCACCATTACCAAGATCTAGAGCTACTTTTAATTGTCTAGAACATATCTTTGGAACATTAACATGATCTTTTATTGCATCAATATATGATTTAATTGCTCTATTCTCATTTTTTGTAATACCAAATCTTGATGGTTTCTTCCAATTTTGATTAAAATAAATATCCTCAATTTTTTTTTCATCATCTCTTGAAATTTCTACACCATCACAAGATACAATCTTTATTCCATTATATTCAGGAGGATTATGGGAAGCAGTAATCATTATTCCTCCATCATATCCAAAATTTTTGGTAGCAAATTCTAAGCATGGAGTTGGAACAAGTCCTGCTAAATGACAATCTAAACCAGAATAATTTAATGCTGAAGAAACAATTTTTTCAATAGTACAACTAGAATGTCGTCCATCAAATCCAACTAAAATCTTACCACTTCCAAAATGATTTCCAATTGATGTGACTAGATCACTTATGAATTCTAAATTGAAGTCTTTTCCAAATATTCCACGAACACCATTAGTACCAAATAATTTGCCCATTTACAATCATTCCAATACCGATAAATTTGTCTGTTGTTGCTAATTGTTTGCGGGAGTCGCCCAGCCTGGTCAAAGGCGCAGGGCTTAGGACCCTGTCTCTTAGGAGTTCGTGGGTTCGAATCCCACCTCCCGCACCAGTTTTTTTGACGCAAAATACCTTAAGCATATATGTAATACTAGATCAACGACGCCATGAAAAAAAGACTGGTTGGAATAACTGTTGTAGGTAAAGACAAAGAAGGAATTGTAGCTAATTTTACAAATTTTGTATTTGAAAAGAATGGTAATCTTGAAAAAGTGAACCAAAATGTAATCAAAGGTCTTTTTGGTATGTATCTAGAGGTATCATTTACATCAAAAATTAATACAGAAAAATTTGATTCTGATATACAAAAACTTGCTAAAAAATTAAAAATGCAGGTTAATACTCACCATGAAACAAACTCTCAAAAAAATATTGCAGTTTTTGTTACCAAAGAACCACACTGTTTGAATACCATATTGAAATCTAGATCTAAAAAGGAGATTAAAGGAAATATTTCTGTAATAATTGGTACTGAAAAAACACTATCATCAGTTGCAAAAAAGGCAAAAATACCATTTGTTGTGATTAATGAAAGAAACCAGGAGAAAGCTGAAACAAAAATTTTGCAAGTTTGTAAAAAATATGATGTTGATTTAATCGTTCTTGCAAGATATATGAGAATTCTGTCACCAAACTTTGTCTGGAGATATCCAAATCGAATAATCAATATTCATCCATCATTATTACCAGCATTTCCTGGTGCATTAGCATATGAACAAGCATTTGAAAGAGGAACAAAAATTATTGGTGTTACATCTCATTATGTAACAGAAAATCTTGATCAGGGACCAATAATTTTCCAGGATTCATTCAAAGTAACTCCAGAAGATACATTAGAATCAATAAAACGTGAAGGTCAAAAGCTAGAGGCTGAAACTTTGCTTAAAGCAACAAAAATGCATCTTTCAAATAAATTAGATGTACGTTGGAGAAAAGTTCACACTAAAAATAAGTGAAAGTAATGGACATCAACGAGCTATACGATCCCGAATTTAGAAAATTAATTAAATCAAAAAAACCCACAATAATCATTCCTGTAGGCTCAATTGAACAACATGGAGCTCATTTACCAATATCAACTGATTCTGATATTGTTACAGAGATAGCATCGCGCTTGGCAAAAAAATGTGGTTTTATTGTTTTGCCAACTATTAGTTATGGAGTATCACGGGAGCATGACCCCCTTTTCAATTTGAGTCTTAGGCCGCAGCATCTTAAAAGAATACTTAATGATATTATCGACTCGCTTGTAAGAAATCATATCAAAAAAATTATTATCTTAAATGGTCATCATGGGAATTTAAGACCAATCGATTCTATTAGGACAGATGTGAAGAAAGTCTCTAAATTGTCATATTGGCATTTTATGAAGCGTGAATTTGATCATGCTGGATTTGTAGAGACATCACTCATGTTGGCTATTTCAAACAAAGTAAAAATGAAAAAGGCAAAAAAAGGTCTTATCACAAAGAGACTAAGTGAAGAGAAAGTGAAGAGAATTGGTAAACTTTCTGCAGAACCAGGTGGTTTTCCTAAAGTTGCAAAGAACGGAGTGTGGGGTGATCCAACTGGTGCAACAAAAAAAGATGGGCAGCGATTTCTTGCTGAAATTGTTCGAAACCTAGCAAAAGAATGTCAATCTTGACTTACCGAATTAATGTGAAAATTTTACCAGTCAACGTTTAATATACTCCTGAGTAGGTGATCCAATAAGTGAAATAGATGAGCGTAGATATGGCAGTAAAAGTATTGGATGAGAGTATCAATGAGGTAGTCCTCATCAAGCTCAAAGGTAACAAGACAATTCGAGGAAACTTGTTAGGATTTGATCAACACATGAACCTGCTACTCGACCAATCAGAAGAGATCCCTTCTGAAGGCGATACAAAAAGTCTTGGATCCATAGTTGTTCGTGGGGATAATGTAATTATGATCTCCCCACCTCCAAAATAGGTGAATCGCTATGGGTAGAGGAACACCAGCAATGGGGTTAATGTCAAGGAAAAAAACTCATATTAGATGTAGAAGATGTGGTAAAAATTCCTTTCATAAACGCCATTCAAGATGTGCAAGCTGTGGTTATCCTGATGCAAAACTAAGAAGATATTCATGGATTAAATGGTACACCTAGATGTTAAATCAGTTTTTTTCATTAAGAAATAAAGCTCAACCACCAAAGATTGGTGCGAACACACATGTTCAAAATCAATTACATTCATTAGAAATTGAAAAGGACATTCTAACAAAGACAATTTCTAGACTATACGATGATGAATCAGGATTATCAAAAATTCAGCGTGATAGATTATTGCTTAGATATCAGCATCAATTGGGAGTAATAATTTCTAGAATAGAAAAACTTCAGATTGTAAGCAAACATCCAGATTTAGGACCATTAGGAGAAGGTTTAATCACATTAATGGATCAAAAACTATCTCAGTTAGATCAAAGATTATACGAATTATCTTCAAAGATTCAGATAAGTCAAAACGAAAAAGTAGAAGCAGCAGCAAAAGAAATTAAAACTCAAGTAAAACCTCAAACCAATATTAAATCAAAACAAGAAAATTCAGATACATCTGAAATAACTGTTGATAAAATCTCACAACTAAATATCCCAAAAATAGATAATGAAGAAGTTAAAAAGAAATTTGAGATTACAACACTTACATCAGTTCCAAAACTTGATTCATATAAACAATCAAAATATGATCAAATGCTGGCACAGTTAGATAGTGATGTAATTACGCCACCAGCACAACCTAAAAAAATAAAATTAGATGCACAACCAGAAGAAAAAATAATTACAAATGAAATAAAACCAGAAATTCCTAGTCAAAATAATGAAGAAAAGATTAAACCTGTAATTCATTTACCAGAAGAACCAGAACTTGATGATGATGATGATGACATTGCAGAAATGAAGGCTAAGATAATGAAAACATTATCAAAAATTGAACAAGCAGAGGTGGATTAATGTCATTTGATAGTGCCATTAAGGCATTATCGTTAGATGCACTAAAGTTTGTTAAAGATGATCATGTTATTGGACTTGGTAGTGGTAGAGCTGCTTCTACATTTGTAAAAACATTATCAAGATTCGTTAAAACACAAAGTTCCAAAATTAAATGTGTTCCAACATCAACTCAAATCAAATTAGTGGCTGAAAAAGGTAATCTTCCGTTAATTGAAGTCGATCAGGTTGAATACATTGATGTTGTGTTTGATGGTGCAGATCAAATTGACAAAAATAAATATTTGATAAAAGGTGGTGGTGGTGCATTACTCCGAGAAAATATTTTAATGTCTTTAGCAAGAAAAATAGTAATTTTAGCAGATGAAACAAAATTTGTAAATAATTTTAACAGATCTGTTCCAGTAGAAATTTTGCCAATAGCAAGACGTGGTGTTCAAAGTCAAATTAAAAGACTAACTGGTTCGTCACCTAGTTTACGTGAACTAGAACGTGGATATGCATTTGTAACAGAAAATGGTAACTTTATTCTTGATTGTAATTTTGGTGTAATAAAAAATCCAAAATCTTTACAACAAAGAATTCTTCAAATTCCTGGTGTTTTAGAAGTTGGAATATTTACTAAGAAGCCAGATGTTATTTACAAAGCAAAGTCAAACGGTAAGTTTGATGTTTTAACTTAAAGTTCTAGGTACTAATTTCCCAAATCCAGTTTTACCTACTACTTGAAGATCTTCTGCGACAGTTTCACCTCTTACAATTGTTCGAATAGGCCAACCTTTGAGCATCCAACCTTCATAAACAAGATAATCAGAAAAACCACCAAAAAGTTCAGAATTTGCTTTTTGCTCTTTTTTCAAATCTATTAGTGTAATATCAGCATCATAATCAATTTCAATACTACCTTTTGATTTCATACCAAATATTTTTGATGCATTCGTACTAGTAAGTTCAACTAGTCGTTGTAAAGAAATTTTATTTTTGTTAACGCCTTCACTTAGTAAAATTGGTAACAATGTACCTACACCTGGAAAACCTGCAAGTGCATCCCATACATTTTCACCATCTATCTTTAACTTTAATTCATTAGCAACATGATCAGTGCCAATTGTATTAATTTGATTTTGTTTAACTGCATTCCATACAGAATTTACATCGTTTTGAGTTCTAATTGGCGGCATAACTTTTGCTAAATAGCCTTTCTGAGTTTCATGAGACAGAGTTAGATAATGAGGACAGGTCTCTACAAATATTTTTGTTCCATTTTGTCTTTCAATTTTTATTTGCTCTAACGCATGAGCAGAGCCAATATGAACAAAATAAATTATTGAATTATATTTTCTTGCAAACTCTGAAATTTTTTTAATTGATTTTACTTCTGAGTCAGGTGAACGACTTTGAGACCAAGCGTTTAATCCATCTTGATTTTTTTCTTTTGCAGTCTTAATTCCACATTCACATTCTTGATAATCTTCAGCATGAACTAATACAGGACAATTTAATTTTGATGCATTTTTTACAACCTTTTCAATTATCTCATCATTTACTTCTACATGTGATTCAATTAATTTTGTTTCACCTGGATTCATGTCCATATAGACATGACCAACATCACCACCAAGATTCATGTAAAGTTTGAAAGATGTAATTCCTTTTTCTACACATAATTCCATTTCATCAATTTGTGTTTGGTTAAAAATTGATGCATGAATTGCAAAATCAACATAATGGGAATTTGAGCTTGCTTCAAGTTGTTTGTCAAGATTATTACTGAATGAACCATTCAATCTTAACATTCTCATCATTGTAGTTACACCTCCAATTGCTGCTACGTGTGATTCTGTTGTTGCAGATTTATCAATTGGTGAATAGACACCATAATGCATATGCGTGTCTATAAGACCTGGAATACTAACTAGACCTAAGCCGTTAATTTTTTTATCACACGATGGAACATCAGTTGTAAATGATACAATTTTACCATTATCAATTACAATATTTTTTTCTATTATTCCATTTTTATGAACAACGTGTGAATCAACTATCACAGTATCATACGTCATTAAATTATGGATATTTTCTCAGTATATTAGTTGAGTAAATGAATATACACTGAATAAAAATAATGAAAAATGGGCCGATGGTTTAGTGGTATAATGCCACGTTCGCAACGTGGATGACGAGGGTTCGATTCCCTCTCGGTCCATTTCTAGAAAACATTATACACTGACATAAAATAATTAATTCATGAAAGTTTTCAATGGAAAAGAAGCTGCAAATGATTACATGTCAAGTCATACACTTGCATTTTCTACACCAGAATTAACTTTAATGAGATTTTCATTTTGGTTAGGAGATATGGTACCAGATCCAGAAAATAAAGAGGAGGGTATACCTAGATTGATAACATACATAGAAGAGAAAGATTTTGCCCCAGTTGAGATTATTGATGATGAAACCTATGTTCCAACAGGTGCAGTGTTAGGTAGTGGAATGTATGGTAGCGCAAATTCCAATGACTCGCCAGATGCAGAACAATTTTGCTCAGAGTGTGGTGGAAAAAATTCATCTTCAGCTAAATTTTGCAGAGAATGTGGAATTAATTTAATTTAGATAATTACTGTTTTGTACCACATTTAGTACAAAATTTTGCATTTGGTCTAAGTTCTCCACCACATGATGTACAACTTGCACCACTTTGTCTTGTAGGAAGTAATGCAGGATCAGGTGATGGTAAAGTTCCAGGTTGATTAAATGCTTCTGGAGTTGACATTATTGATGGAGGTCCACCTACAGGATTTTCTGCTGTTCCAGCACGTGGTCCAGGTTGCATGCCACCAGCCATCATTCCAGGTTGTCCCATTCCAGGCATTAAACCAGGAGATTGTGTACCAGTAGAAGATCCACTTGCAACCTTATCAAGTGTTTTTTTCATTTCCATTAGTGTTTTGATTCCTAAAAACTCCAATGCAGAATAAGCAACTGTATAGTCACCTAATTTTTGAAAGAACTCTTTGTCTGAAAGTTTTCCTGCCTTGTACAAATTATTTGCATCAAGAAACGACTCATAATATCCTTGAGATTCGTCAAATAATGCTTGTAGCTTTTCGAAAGTGAGATTTAATGTATCAATTTCTCCTAGTGACATAGACTAAACTGGATAATTGTAATATTAATAGTTTAGAATAAAAAGAAGAAAATTAGTAGTGCCTAAATTTTTTCTAGTGCTCTATCAATCATATTTTCATAAGTTTCCTTAGAACCTGCACCTACTTGTTGGGCAATTATTTCGCCTCTGTTAAGTAGAATCAAAGTTGGAATACTGAACACATTGTATTTTGAGGCTAATTCACCTGCCTGATCAACGTTCACTTTGACAAAATTAACTTTGCCTTCATATTTTTCCATACTAGATAATTCTTCTACTACAGGACCAACCATTCTACAAGGTCCACACCATTCTGCCCAGAAATCTACAAAAACAGGTTTGTCAGAACTTATGACATCAATTTCCCACGTTTTTGCATCAGATATTTGTGTTATTCCCATTATTATCAGAAATTGTCATCTTTGCATATGTAAAAATGTTCACATAGTTCTATAACTAGATATTAAATTAGAATTAATAAAATCTAACAAAAATATACTTAAATGACCAAAATGATTTATTGAAAATATGAGTTCTGAATTAAGATTGAAAAAACTTAGAGGTTCAGGTGGATTTGTAATGGCTAAAGTTACAGATGAACAACAAAGTAAAGGAAATTTAGGAGGTCCAGATCTTTTTTTGGCTCCAGTTGGAAGATTAGAATCTGATAAGATTTCAAAATATTCTTGTAATACTTGTGAAAAAGAAATCGAAGGAAGTCCAAATATTGAATTTGAGAATCCAAATGAAGAAGTTGCTGAAAATTTAATTTTAGTAGAAAGAGGCAAGTACATTTGCAATGAATGTAATTCCACAATTGCTGAATATAGAGAATTTAAAAAATCTGATGAACAGATAGAAGTTGGATTAGCAAATCCAATTGAACAAAATCAAGACTCAACATTTTCAGATTTTAGTAATCTTACAGAACCTGATTCTACTATACAACAAGAAATTGTAAGTCAGACAAATCCAGTTGATTCAACTTTTAGATCAATTATGGGAATGGATGTATTTGATGAAAATGCAAAGAAAATTGGTGTTGCAAAACAAGTTGGTGTTGATTCAAGTCAATCATTAGTTCTTGTAATTTCGGATAGTGATGGAAATGATGTTTGTGTGAATTGGGATAGAATTGGTACTGTAGGAGAAGTCATATTTTTAGGAAAAAATGACAAAAATGTAGCACAAGTATCAAATGTTCAAGTTGGTGAAGGGGCAAGATGTCCTGAATGTAATTTTGATAATAAACCTGATTCTAAATTCTGTGAGATGTGTGGATCAAAAATATAGATTTTTGCAGGTAAGATTTATCTAACTAACTTATTGACAAATCATAATTTGGGTTCACAAAAAATTATCAAGGATATTATCATAGTAGGAATCGTTGTCCTAGTTATTTGGGTAGGATTACAAGTTGTTTTTGGCACATCTAATCCATTTTATGTTGTTTCGAGTGGAAGTATGATTCCTGCACTACAAGTGTATGATGTTATAGTAGTTGAAGGTAACACATCATTCCAAGATGTAGAGAAAGATGACATAATTGTATTTTTTTCTCCTTTAAAGTATGATAAAGGAGAAGAGAGAGTAATTGTTCATAGAGTCCAGTTAATAGCTAGTGATGATCCAAAAATAGTTAAAACAAAAGGAGACAATAATCCTGGTCCAGTCGCAGGTACAGATTTTCCAATTACTGAAAGAGAGTATATTGGAAAAGTTGAATATGTAATTCCACAAGTTGGTTATGTTACTCAGATATTACAACCGCCAGTAAATTACATTATAATTGCAATAATTATTGGAGTAATGATAGTAAAGCATTTTTCAAAGAAAAAACAACAAGAAGTTACATTTCAATACACTTCGAAAGAAAATGAAGAAGAATCAAAAAATACTGAAATTCTAAATATTGATGTAGACGATGAATATGTAGAAAAATCAGATACCACTGAAGAGTTCAAATTAAAAGATTCTGAAGATTCAAAAATAGATGAAGATAAAAAATAATTTTTTAATCATTACCTAATTTGAAAACACGCTCAAAATATTCAGAACTTTCTTTGATTTCTTCGTTTTCTCCCTTAACTTTTGCTAAATTTTTAGCAAGTTTTTTCTTATATCCTAATTGCATTTGACGAGCAATCTGAATTCTTTGTGCTTGTGGAGAACCTGCACCATGCATTGATTCAGTTAAGTAACCAACTGCATTTCTACCCATAGTCATATTTTCAATTAAACGTAAAACTCGCATTCTATTTTCAACCTCAGCTCCTGATTTTCCTTTCAAATATTTTTTAAGTATTGGACCTGTCTCTGGACTTCTAAATTCAGCTTCTGATGGTAATGTTACCAACAAGCCACCAGCAATATCTTGTGCTAATCTACCAATCTCATAAGGAAAACGTGTTACATTATGCTTACATACATTTGCTAACATGTCATCATTTAAGAAAACACCTGACTTCATTTTCTGAGCTTGATATGATGAAGATATTCCTGCAGCATAAATTGACTCGTTTAGATGAGTCATTTCAATAATCTTATCTTTAATGTGTGATACTTTTGGTACACCGTTATAATCAGCAACTGCTGCTGCAGCACCAATCAATACATCACCTAATCCTGTCTTACAAACATAACTTCTTCTATGATAACAAGTAAATCTTTCAACTAACATTGCTGCAAATTCATATTCACCATCCATGAAAATCATTTCATTTGGAATAAACACTCTATCAAGTATAACCATAGTTTCTTGTCCACCATATTCCGAGTTTCCTACATCAATGTCACCAGGTTCCATACTACGAGTATCACATGATTGTCTTCCATAGATGTACTTGATACCAGGAGCATCTACAGGAATTG
>CAYVQV010000013.1:0-17899 GCA_964454035.1 uncultured Candidatus Nitrosopelagicus sp.
CGGGAACTATTCAATGTGTAAACTGTGGTGGTACAGTTCCAAAAGATAAAGCAAAAAAGGTTACTTCAAGACTTAGTTTAGTTGAACACCAATTAGCAAAAGAGCTACGTGCTCAAGGAGCATATATTGCAGCACCAAAAGTTACAAAATGGTATTGTATTTCATGTGCAATTCATTTCAAAGTTCTAAAAATTAGATCAGCCACACAAAGAAGACAACATACAAAACTTCGTTAAGAATTGTTAGCATTTTTTGCTAGTACAACTATTCTTTGAACTAATGTTATAGCAGCAATTATTATAACAATTACTATTGCAGCTTCCATAAAACCTATCATACCAACAATTGCTATAACCAATAATCTCTCAGCTCTTTCACCAATACCAATTCCTTGTAATTTTATTCCCAATGTATCAGCTTTTGCACGAGTATAGCTTACAAGTAATGACAATGAAATTGCAAGAATAACTAGATATGGGTCTGCATAACCTCCTAACAAAATACCAAAAAATATTGCAACTTCAGCAATTTTATCAAAGATAGAATCTAGAAACCCACCAGATTTTGAAATTTTATTTGCATACCTTGCAACTTGCCCATCCACAATATCAAAAAATCCAGAAATTAGAATCAATATTCCTCCTAAAATCAATGAAAATTCTAAAGATATGCCATAAACTAATGATGATATGAATGCAAAAACTAAACCAACTGCAGTCCATACATTTGGAGAAATGCCAGTAGATGCAAATATTTTGCCAATTGTTTGAAGATATGGTTTTAATGAATTGCGAAGATTATTCAGCAAACTATACACCTAATTTTATTTTGCAAGTGTATTAAAAGAAATTTTTTCATCAAATATTCATAGCGATAATAGTTGAAATCATTTTTGCAGCTAATGATGCAGTAGATCCATTATCAAAGGAAGGATTTAGTTCAACAACATCAGTGCCAATAATTTTTTTATCTTCTAGAGAAATAATCATATCATATAATTCTCTAGATGTTATTCCTACTGCCTCAGGATTTCCAACACCAGGTGCAAATGCAGGATCTACCACATCTAGATCAATACTAACATACAATTCATCAAATGATGATACAGCATCTTTCAATAATCTCGCTGCATTTCCTAATCTGATTTCTTTATCAGAAATTGAATTAATTTTATTTTTTGTTAAAAATTCTAGTTCTTCTTTTACAAATGAACGTGCACCGACATGAATGATATTATCTGCTCCACGTTTTTCAACAATTCTTCTTAGATATGCAGCATGACTTAATTTTGTGTTTGCATATTCATCACGTAAATCATAATGTGCATCAAAAACAACATAACCCGTTTGTTTTGGAAAACTCATGTATGAACCTAATGTTAGTAGATGTTCACCGCCAAGAACAACTATTGGTTTATTCTCTTTTCTCAATTCATTTGTTATTTTTTCTACCATGTCTAACATTTCAGTTGCAACAACTGTATGCTGTATATTTCCATAATCTTTGATGTTAGCAATTTCTAAATCAACTTGAAGATTAGGATGAAAAATTTCTATATTGTTAAATGCGTCACGAATTACATCTGGACCAAAACGACATCCTGGCTTGTATGAATGAGTGGAATCAAAAGGAACACCAAAAATATTTGCTACTGGAGGTGATTTATCATCTGGACTTACAATCATTGGTGATTGTGTTAGATACAATTCTTTGTAACTCATGTCACTCATCTGAAAATGAAAAAGTACCCAGAAATAAACTCATACCTGTATTATTGGTCGTTTTGATAATAATAGAGGCATATTTCGTTTTGAAAATGGCTTATCAGTTGTAAATTCATTTATTTCGTCTATAAATTCATCAAACGATAAGTTTCTTACATCAGATGTATTTCTATCACGTACGCTTAGGTTATCTGAATTAGCCTCTTTTTCACCTATCACTAAAATATATCGTATCCATTCTTTTTCAGCTTCACGAATTCTTTTACCAATACTGTCATTACGATCATCAATATCAACACGAATATTTTTCTCTGATAGTTTTGTTGCAATGTCTTTACTAAAATCAAGAAATTCATCTTTTAATGGAATTATTCTAACTTGAGTTGGTGCAAGCCATAAAGGAAGTTGAGGCTTACGTCCTTCTTTTGCATCCTTTGCTGCTTTTTCTAGAAGTACATACATTATTCTTTCAATTGCTCCACTAGGTGAATTATGAAGTATAATTGGATTCTTTGTTTTATTCTGTTCATCTACAAATTCTATACCATATCTATTACCATTTTCAACGTCAATTTGATCAGTAGATAGTGCAGATGCTTTTCCAAGATTATCAATATAATTAAATTCCCATTTTAATACAAAATAAAAAAATCGTTCTTTCCACATTTCAACAAGAACTGGCTTTCCAATTTTTTTTACCATTTCAGTGATTAAATCTTTATTTTGATTATAGAATTCTTCAGTGAATCTAATTGCCATTTCATAATCATCAGGTATAATTCCAAGACCATTAAGCACATCACGCGATAAATCAAATCGTGTTCTAAATTCGTCAATTGCTTGTGGCATGTCTTTACAAAATGCGTGACAATCAGGCATTGTAAATGCTCTAAGTCTTCTTAAACCAACTAACTCACCAGATTGTTCACGTCGAAAACTATAACGTGTAAGTTCATACAGTCTATATGGTAAATTTTTGTATGATATTTGAAAATCATTAGCCATTAAAAATTGTCCAAAGCATGCAGCGAATCGTAAAAATAATTTTTTTCCTTCAGAATCAATATTGTATTGTCTTGCAGGAAAACGGTTGAAATAACTTTCCATACTAGGATGGTGTGAATCATACATGATTGGAGTTTCAACCTCATAACCACCATAATCTCTAACCTTATCAGTAACAAACTGCTCAATCTGAGATTTAATTAGACGACCATTAGGAAAATAACGCATATTTCCATGATCTGATGCAGGTTCATAATCAGCAATTGCTAATTTTTTCATTAGTGCGACGTGTGGTGGAGGTTCATCTGAAGTTCTTTTTTTAGCTGATTCATATTTTGCTAAAACCTCAAGTTTAGGGTAATTTGAGAAATCAAAATTTTCAACATTCTCAATTTTTCCATCAGGAGTGATAATATGCCAATATGATTTTATCTTAGATTCAGATTCAAGAGCATCTGAAGTTTTCTCTTTTTGTAAATCACTTGTAATTATTTTTGAACTCTCAGCTAATGGATGACCTTTAACTTTAATCTCATATGATTTTGTCCAGCCAAATGGTGCATGAGTGACTTCAATATCATCAAAATTATTTTCCATGTGAGTTAAAATCGATAATGCAGTTTTAGGTGATGCAAGATTTGCACTAAGATGTGCATATGGATATAAAAGTAATTTTTTAGAACCTATTTTTTTCATAGAATCTTGTATTTGTGAAATAGCATTTTGTGCTATACTTTCATCATCATTTTTTTCAATAGCGACAAAACAAACAACTACTTCATCCAATTGAATTGCTTTAGGTTCTATATCTTCAGCTGCTGAAATTTCTTTTTTAGTTGGTGTGTACTTGATGCTATCACAGTGTAATTGTAATATACGCATGAATTGAGTTTATTGAGTTAATTGAATTAAGTGTTATGATGATAAATTCAACTAACTAAAACCTGCAGCAAATCTGTCACCTTCTTTCACAGGATCAATATCTGTAGTATTCTGCATTTTAAGATAAAGAAATGCCTCATTGACAATTTCTCTTACATTTGAATTTTCAATACCAAGTTCATTAGAAGCAAAATTATAATATTTTTCTAAAATTTTTGGGTCGTGTTCATCATTAGAAATATTATCACTTTCAAGTAAACGGACAATTTTTAAAACTAATGAATTACGTTCTGAATCATCCATATTGAATATATTTTAAATGACTATTTAAAAATCAAATGTTTCATAATTCATTCTCATCGTGACCTAAAACATGATTTTCACAATAATACAGATCGTTCAGATTACAATAAAATAATGATGAATGCTCACATAATGCACATTTTGGTTTCTTATCATCCTTAGATAATTTAATATGAAATATTCTACTATTCAATTTTTAGATGCCAGAATATTCTCTAATGAAATGATTAACCGCAATATCAATCCAGATAAACCAAGATTATTAGTGAGTAATTTTGTTGATTTTTCTAATTCATCAATTCCTAAATCGCCCTCATCATAAATTGATTCAATTGAATGATTCTCAGTTTCAAGATATGCGGTAATGATGGAATTTCTAGTTGACTTTTGAGTTATAGTGTTAAAATATAATCTAAGTTCCAATTTTATTATTTTAAATCCATTCTGAATAACATCACCATTAGACAAAAGAATTATTTTTTGATCAGGATTTGGCTTGATAAATTTAGAATCAGGAATATCAATTATTTTCATGTTGATATTTCGTGTTGATGGATATAATGACTGTTATAAGCATAAAACCTTATAACAGATTAATTCAGTTATTGTTCTGTTATGGATTATGGGAAACTATGTACAGAGTTACTAGAACTTAATGAAAAAATTCGATATGTTGGTGTCTATAATTCTTTTAGTGGAGATGTTTACGAAAAAATGCAAAATGGTATAACACGACACTTTGATAAAGAAAAAACCCGCAAATCAATGACTCAAGCTATAATGCGATGGAAGACTAGAAAGGCATTTTCTGATGAAATCGGTGAGCCAGAATATTCAATGACAAAATATGGAAAAGTTAATCGTATAACAATGGGATGTGGTAAAAATGGATTACTAATGTTTAGTACAGAAGTAGATGCACATCCATGTGATGTCATCACTGACGTAACAAAAATTGTCACTAAATATGTCAAATCAGATGAAAATGATGATACAAGGCAAATACGTTCCTAAATAAAATCTTAAAAAAAACTATCTCTTTCTCACTTTTGTTTTTCTACGTCTAGCTTTTTGATCTGCAAAGCGCATATGTTTACCATCTTTTCTATTTGCCAATATCAATCTTAAAAAATATCGATTGATAAACGCTTCTATTGTAAACCAATAAAAAGAGTAGAAAAAAAATCAATTTATGGGAAAATCATTTGCAATAGCTGTAATTATAATAGCTGTAATAGGATTTTCTGCATCAGCATATATTTTTAGCCAAAATGATATTATTTCAGGATTCAATGAAATTTCTGATAATACATCTGCTAAGAAAGCCCAGATAATGAATGAAATTAGTGAATGTGTTACTGAAAATACAGTAGGAGGTAGTGGAACTCATTTTAATTCATTTGAAAAAAATTTTCTTGAAAACATTATTAATAAAATAGAAAATACTGATGACGAAGACGCTCTTGATAAAATAGCAGAACAATTTTACACTATTAGTGCATGTAAAGGTGAATAATATTAAAAACGGTCGTAACGAGCACGTTCTAGATCTCTATTGTCCTTAGTTTCTTTTTTCCATTCTTTATAATGATCTTTACACAATGCGGTTTTTTTCCCACTGGATGAAACACTTAATCCTGCATCCTCAACCTTACCTGTGTTCAAAGAACGAGATGCATCTTTATCACACCCAGTGACATTACATTTTGCACCTTTACTAACAATTCCCATGTAAACTATATTTTTTGAGTATTAATAAAGTTGAAAGTATTAGATTTTTGTTCGTTTATAAATAGCTCATTTCGTCGAAACACATGGGAACCAAAAACAAATCTGTATCATCAAATGATAAAAATCAAAAAGGAAAAGATTCTAAAACAAAAAAAGATAAAAAACCTGGCTCTGAAAAGAGAGAAGTTTCTGTTCAAATTAATGAAGACAATGCAACAAAAATCATTCAGAGTTCAAAAGTAATCACAGTACATGATCTTGCAAGACAAACAAACGTAAAAATCTCAACTGCCAATGCATTTCTGATTAAATCACTTGAAAGTGGAATTGTAAAAAGAGTTGGCGGATTTAGTGGGCACCATATCTATTCTCCTACATCATAATAAAATTTTAAATCAGTACCAGATTCTACAGTAGCAAGTATATCCATATTTTCAGTTATCTTTCCTATAGATGTCATTGCTTTACCAACTTTTACGTCAGAATAAAAAAAACAGATCAAACCACCAATAGGTAAAAATGCTATGTCACCTTTTTTGAATTCATTTTTTTTACGTTCAATTCCAGAATCTATAGATGTTTCAAAATAAACTGCACTATTGCCTAATAGATGAGCATGACCGTCAAGTGGAAGTGCACGCATTATTTGTCCAACTGTTTTTGGTGATAGATGTCGCTTTAGCTCACATTTTATGATTTGATTGTTATTAGTTTCTAATAGAATTTTTACTTTAGAAACAGTCTTTTCACTCATTACTTGGATAAATGTTTGGATTATATAATGGCATTTTTGATATGAATTACTTGTCTAAATCAGAAATTGAAGAAACATCTAAAAAAATACAAGATATTAATGAAGAACCACCAGAATCAGTTTCTGAAGAATTACCTGCAACTGAAGGTGATGAAGATATTTCTGCCGATGCTAGTTTAGAAAAAGCTATTGATAATTATAGAAAAATAAAAGAAGCAGATCATGAATTATCAGAAAGTGAATTTAGTGCATTAGACAAAGATTGTGAAGAAATTAGAAATAGACAAATTATTATGAATGACACAGAGCATACAGCAGAAGAATTAGTAAATGATAGTAAAGTTTTGATGGGACCACCCGGCTTAACAAGATTTGAAAAAGCTCGAATTATGGGAGCACGTGCATTGCAATTGTCATTAGGTGCACCCCCATTTATTGACATTCCAAAAAATGCCACCACATCTTTAGAAATAGCTATGGAAGAACTTGAACAAAGAGTAATACCAATTTCAATAAGAAGAGTTCAACCTAATGGTGATTTCCAAAATATTCCATTATTCAATTTTAACTAAATGGATCATTGATCTATAAAATTTAAAAGAGAATAAATTTCGAATAAAATATCAACATGAGTTCTGAAGAAAACCATCAATCAGTATCGATCGAAGAATATGATAGTAATGTGATACAGATTGGAAATGAACCAATAATGCAAGCTGCTCTAAATCTTTTAAATGAATTTTCAACAATGAAGAAAATAATACTTCTTGCTAAAGGCGAACAAATTCCTAATGCTGTAGCAGTTGCAAATATCATTACTGAAAATATGCTAAAGGGGAATTCTAAAATTGATGATGTTTTACTCGATAGTGAAATAAATGACGAAAATCTGATGTTATCTAATATTAAAATTACACTCTTGAAAAATTAATAGACGCTTCCAGGTCCTTTTAGTAACATATTTTCACATTCTTTGCATACTGCTTCATCAATATCTGATTCAAGATTATGATGAATATCGCATATAAGAAGACTTGATTTAATGAAATTACAAAGGCCAATAAATTTTGAAAGACTTGATGGAGAATATGCTTTGTCAGAAGATAAATCATCACTTATTTCATAAATCATTTCAGAAACTTGTTTCTCAGCAAGAAGTTTTTTTATCAGTTCAGGATCACCACGTGTTCCACGAATGTAATTACTTACTGCAGCTTGTGTTACCCCTAACATTTTTGATATTTCATCTTCTCTAATACTATGTTTTTCAGCAAGTGTTTTTGCTAAAATTGCACGTAATGCAGGAATTAGAGTTTTTGATTCGATTTCTGCAGGTAACAACATTGAAAAAAATTATGTCTTATCAGATTTAAATCGTTAGCAAATTAGCTTTGCTTAACAAAATACGTAAAAAAACAAAATTTAAGTTAATTTCAAATATTGATAAATCATGACTGAGGAAGAAACACGGATTTATGCAATACTTGATGAAGTAATCTCACAATGTGAAGCAGATTGGATATCATTGTCAGGAGGACTAGACAGCAGTATAATTGGGCATTTCATAAAAGATAGATCCCCTAAGGCAATTGTGGTAATCACTGAGGATTTTATTGCAAGTGATTTATCATATTCACAAATAGTTTCAAAACATTTGGGTATACCACTTGAAATTCACAATGTTAGTACAGAACAAATTTTAGATGGGATTAAAAATACAATAAAAATCCTGAAAAATTTCAACGATATTGAAATTAGAAATTCTGTTGTGATGTATGTGTCACTAGATGCATTAAATAAAAAAGGTGTTAAATCTGTTTTAACAGGAGACGGTGCAGATGAAATTTTTGCAGGATATAATTTTCTATTAAAAAAATCAGAAACTGAATTAACAGATGAATTAAATAGAATTAAAAAAATAATGCATTTTTCTTCTCAAGAAATTGCAAAAAAATTTGGAATAAAAATTGAATCTCCATTTCTAGATGATCGAGTAATGGAATTTGCACAATCAATTCCACTGTCAATGAAAGTAGAGCAAAGAAACCAAAAAGTTTTTGGTAAATATATTCTTAGAAAAACCTTTGAAGAATATTTACCGACAAGTATTGTTTGGAGAGAGAAATCTCCAATGCAGGAAGGTGCAGGAACCTCAGGACTGACAAATCTTTTTGAAACCATAATAACAGACACTGTTTTTTCTGAAAAAACTAAAGAAATTAAAGAAAAAGATAATGTAGTAATTAGAACTAAAGAATCACTTCATTATTATCAAATTTTTAAAGAAAATTTTGATCTTAATGAAAAATCTGATTTAAACAAAAAACTTTGCCCTGACTGTACATCAGAAATTGATGAGAATTCAAAGTTTTGTAGAATGTGTGGGAAATTTCCTATAGATTAATTCTTGTATTTTCTTGGTTTTTTAATGAATATTTTTCTGCAACCGTTACAACAAAAATAATATTTTTTGTCTTTGTGTTCATGAACTATAGCTAAGCTTTCATCAAATTCAAGCCCACAAACAGGATCAGTCACTGACATAATTCACGAGCAATTCTGACATATTTATCTCTAAGCAAACTAAAATAAACAAGAATTACTCTATGACATTAATTTTTTTATTATATCTTGAAATTCATTTTCAGAAAATGGAAGAATCTTCATCACCTCCATATTTTCAGATACATGTGCATCATTTTTTTGACCAATAAGTGGAGACAAAACTCCAGGTGTTGATCTAATGAATTGTAATGCAGCTATAGATGGTATGAATGATGTAAACGCAGATGAGTTTTTTACCCATTCTAACAGTTTGCCTTGCATTAATGGAACACTGGTGAATACTCCAACTCCTAACTTTCGTGCCGATTCTAAAATTGAAACTTGCTCTGTCTGTACAGTTTGATTTCTCTTAATATATGCTTGATCAAATTGAAAATTATATGGTAATTGTATAAATCGGAATCCATGGTTTTCACCGCCAATTTTTTTTGCAATATCAATAACTTTTTCTAATGACAAAAACATATTGTTATTTTCATCTACACGAAAACATTCCCATGTTGCCATTCCATAAAAACGAATTTTTCCTTCCTTGCGTTTCTCTTCATAAAATTCTATAACAGATGTAAGTTTCTCTAAAAATTCTTCTTTTGATAATTCAGGATGACCTTCTACTGCATTGTGTAAATACATTAAGTCAATACATTCTAAATCTAAATTCTTGAGACTTCTATTTAGCTGATCTTCAAGATATGGTATTGTCATACAATGATAACCAGATGAGATGTCACCTTCTTTTACAATTCCAGTTTTTCCAAATTCACGCATTACATATTGCATAAAATCCTCTTGAATATCTCCATCATTTGTAACATAACCATTTTTTGTAGAAACAAAAACCTGATCCCTTGATATTTTCTTTTCCTCTATAAGATCAACAATTGCCTTTCCTACTGAGCGCTCTGCTTTTTGTGCACGATAATTAATTGCAGTGTCAACTACGTTTATTCCTGACATAATAGATTTTTTCACTGCATCTGTTACAGCAATATCAGTCTCAGAATCTGGATTTCCAAGATAAGTTCCAATTCCAACATTTGATAAGAATAGTTCCTCAAACACATTAAAATTTTTGTCTGGTATAGAATCATGAATTCCCATAAAGTTTTTTGTGCCTTCTGGTGTTGCAAAACCGCTAATCATGAATAGTATCAAACTAAACTGTATTTCTATTATACTGTTGACTAATATCCTATCAAAAATCCAATGACAAACAATGCACCTGTAATTCTGCTAAACATAAGAGTTGATCTCATTGCTGAAATTATTGTATTTTCATCTGAAATTGATGATCTTAATTTTTTTATGGAAATAATTGCTACAGGTACTGCTGCAAGTGAGATTAAACAGAAAACTGGAATGATTGACATTACAACACATCCAATAATTATTCCATACGAAATAATTGGGAAAACATAGAAGATTGGTATTGCCTTTTGCTTTCCAAATAAGATAACCAGTGTTCTTCGTCCTTTTTCTTTGTCAACATCATGATCTGGAAATGACGTGATAAACAAAACCAAGGATGACAAAATACCTATCACCACTCCACTCAAAACAGACACATCAGTGAGATCGGAATTTTGTATGTAATATGTTCCCATTACAATTAATGTTCCTTTTATTGCAACAAAGACTTCAGCCAAACCCCAATTCACAATTTTTGTAGAATAGAAATAGATTGACACTATTGCAAACGCAAGAATCACACCAATTACAGCGCCATGAAGTATGACAAAGTAACTACCTATCAGACCGCCTATCACTAAAAATAATATTCCAGCTTTGTAAACGCTTTTTGGTTTTAACAAGCCTTCTGGAAGAACACCTGTACCACCGCTCATTGGTGTGCGTTTTGTTTTTGTATCTATTCCACGCTTAAAGTCCCAATAGTCATTTAAAAGATCAACACTTGCATGCAATGCAATAACACCACCCATTGTGAGTATTGCCTGAAAGATATCAATACTGCCAGAATTCCACCAAGTTATAGAAAGACCTAAAGATACTGCTATCACTGATGCTAGCAAAAATCTAACTCGAATAGCTCGAAGCCAATAAGATATCATATACGATTGGCAGCGTGATTCATATTATAATTATATCTAGTGCAAAAATAAAAAAACTACTCTATACAAGTGACTCATCACTTATACTAATTGGTTTTCTTCCGTTAAAACCAGAATCCATATCATGCCAAAATTTAATTTCAGTTTCACCATCCTTCCAACACAGCCAAACATCTTCATCAAAGCGTTTTGAAGGAAAATCAAGCAATCCCTGATCTAAACCCTTTAGTGAAACACCAATAGACTCTAATTCCTCAATTAACTGATAAAACTTTGTCATTTCTGAGTTTAGTTTTTGTTTCTTTGTTATGTAGTCCTCGAAATTACTTTTTGATGACATTGTAATTTGAAGTTCTTGTTCTGCTTTTATGATTTCATTTTTTTGTTTTTTTAAATTGTTAAATTTTTCTATTACACCGGGTAGAGCCTCATTTGCACTTTTGATTGTAAAATATGTAAACATGATGTGAAATCAAATGTGTTTAATTAAAAGATATCTTGATTTTGCATATCATTTATTTATTGATAGTATGATGATTATTCATGGGTGCAGAAGAAGACCTCCAAGCAATGATTAATCAAACAGTTGAACTTGCGATTACTCAAAAGGATGCATATTTCAAAGAAATAGAGGCAAGTAACGATATTCTAAAAATCAAAGATCCAAAGGAATTTGTTTTTGGACTAATTATGGGACAGATACTAGGTCTTGGTGTAGCTGCACTTGCACAAATGAAAATGCAGCAAGGACAAGGAAACCCAACACCACAAGATCAAATGAAGGTACGTGATATGGCATACAAACTTGTGCCACAAATACGTGAAAGAATTTTTGAGTAGTAAAATGGCAAACAAGATCAAATGCTCACATATTTTACTTGAAAAACAAAGTCAGGCTTTGCAAATACTTGAGAGAATAAAAAATGGTGAGAAATTTGGTAAGCTTGCAAAAGAAAACTCTACCGACTCTGGTAGTGCAAAAAGAGATGGGAGTCTTGGATATTTTTCTAGAGGAATGATGGTAAAGCCATTTGAAGAGGTTGCATTCAAACTTGAAATTGGTCAGATTTCTGAGCCTGTAAAGACACAGTTTGGATATCACATTATCAAGCGTTTTTCATAATCTTAAAAAAATTCATCAAGTGACTCTGCTGATTTGGAATCTTTTTCTAGTTTTTTTGAAAGTATTGAACCCATTGCTTTAGCAGATGTAATTTTTCTTTTACCAATCCAATAATAAACCTCATCAATTGTGTCTTTTGCAATAAGCACTATTAGACGTCCTGCATTTTTTCTTCCAGTTCTTCCCTTTCTTTGAATAAACCTGATAGAACTTGGAACATTGTCATAGAAAATTACAAGATTTACTTCTGAGATATCAAGCCCTTCTTCTCCTACACGAGTTGCAACTAGAGCCTTAGTTTCTCCATCACGAAAACGCTGGACGGTTTGAATCTGTTTTTCTTGTTTTAAACCACTTTCACCTGCCTTACCAATAAGAAATTCAGATTTTATTCCCAACCCAACTAATCTTTCGTTTATGACCTTGACAGAATCACGATAACTTGTAAAAATTAGAACCTTATCTTTTACAGTTGCAAGAATTTCCTGAAGCTTTAAAATTTTTGAATGTTCTATTCCATTTGATTGTGCAACCTTTGCTAGATGAATTGCACGTGTAAAATTTGGGTCAACTTCAAAAAGTTCTTTGACTCCAACACCCTTCTTTTTTTGAGTTCTCTCACAAAAATTAAGAAACGATGTTACGCCATGTGCTTCTAGTATGTTTAATGCATATGTAATTCTGATTGCAGTAAACAATGGCTTTGCAGATCTACGATTTTGTGTGAGAACATATGTTCTAATCCGCAGTAGTGCAGAAAGTGATTTATTATTTTTTGTTAGTTGTAACCCATTTTTTTCCATTTGTGTATATCTTTCATCTAATGCAAGTCTGAGACACGTCTGTATTGCCTTCATTTCTAATGGAAGATCAACGTATATCCATTCAGTTTTTGTTTCTTGAATGTATGGTTTTACATCATGGCTTTCATCTGTTTTTTGAAGTATTGTCTGTATACGTAATGATTTTACAATTTCTTCGGCTTTTTTCTTCTCACTTGGAAGTGTAGCAGTCATCCCCAAAAATCTAACATTTTCCTGAAAATGGCTTGCAATTGCAGTGTAAGCATAATCACCCACCGCCCTATGGGCTTCATCAAAAATTACAAGGCTAAATTGTTCAGTAGGTACAATATTTCGCTGTAAATCATTTCTTGCAACTTCTGGCGTTGCACAAATTATACTGTTCACCCATAATTTTTTTCTCTTACTTAACAAATCTTCTCCTGTGATAATTCCAATGTCATCTAAAAGTAGATTTTCTTTGAGGAATTCAAAATGCTGATTAACTAAAACACGTGTTGGTGCTAAAAACAAAACACCTCCTTTTCCTTGTTCTAAATAATCAACAATTACTTGTAGTGCGACAGTAGTTTTTCCAAGACCTGTTGGTAATACGACAAGTGAATTCTGATGTTTTGCATCTTTTGATAGTGATAATTGATATTCTCTGAATTCTATTGTGTTAGGTTTTACGAATTTGTGGTTAAAGTATTCCTCTGACAATAAAGAAAATTACTGATCGATGTGTTTTATGCTTTCTATATGTAATTTGTTGTCTATTTGTGTAACATGATTAATTCAAAACGTCATGAGTGTTATATTGAAGAAGATTGGTTATTTTTTATGAATGATGATTTCAAAAGACCATCTTGGGATGAATATTTTATGTTACAGGCAGAATTGGCAAAATTACGTTCCAATTGCATAACAAGACAGGTTGGTGCAGTTATTGCAAGAGATCATAGACAACTTGCCACTGGCTATAATGGAACTCCGCCAGGAATAACAAATTGCTATGAAGGTGGGTGTAAACGATGCACCGATAGAATGGAAGGGAAAATAAAATCTGGTGAGGCACTTGATCGATGTGTTTGTAATCATGCAGAAGCAAATGCCATAATGCATTGTGCGATACTTGGAATTGAAGCAGGAACAAAAGGAGCAATACTTTATTCTACATTTGTTCCTTGTCTAGAATGTACAAAAATGGCAATTACAATTGGAATTAAGAAATTTGTCTGTCTTGATGAATACCCAGAGACTAATTATGAATTAATAAAAGAAGCAGGTGTTATAATTGAATTAATAGACAGAAATAAAATTGAAAGTTGGGCAAAAATGATTCTTTCAAAAGATGACTGATTATGCAAGAAGAACGTCAAACAATTCAATCTGATGATACATCAAATATTCCTACATCAATGCTAATATCAGCAACATATAACGGACAAAAAAAGAAAACTGTTTTGAAATTTTATGAACCTAAATCGGAAAAAATTTTTTTATGGACTGATAAAACTAATCACAAACCATATTGCTATTCAAAGAGAACATGTGATGATTTAGATTTTCTTTCAGAAAGACCAGATGTAATTAAAATTGAAGAAGTTACAAAACGAGATGTACTTAATGATAAATTTATTTCAGTTTCAAAAATTGTCGTTGATGACCCACTAGCAATAGGTGGCACACAAACTACACGAAGTATTAGAAATGAAATTGAAACTTGGGAATCTGACATAAAATACTATGAAAATTATCTATATGATAACAAGCTAATTGTTGGAAAATACTATAAAATTATAGATGATGAAGTTATTCCCGATGATTCAGAAATTACAGATGATACCAAACTTGCACTAAAAACTCTACTATGGGATAAATTGGCAAATTCAGGAATGGCAGATACAAAAGAATTTCAAAATGCAGTATCAGATTGGGCACAACTTCTTAATCAGCCAATTCCAAAAATTAGAAGATTAAGTCTTGACATAGAGGTAGAATCTGAGATTGGTAGAATTCCTGATCCAAAGATTGCAGAAAAAAAAGTCACCGCAATTGGATTTGAAGGTAGTGATGGATTAAAAAAAATATTTGTCTTAAGAAGGGATGGAATTAAAGACGGTACAAATGATTTAGACCCAAAAATAGAATTGAAATTTTATGATAGTGAGAAAGAACTAATTGAAGACTCATTTGTTTTAGTTGAAGAATATCCTGTACTACTAACATACAATGGTGATGGATTTGATCTTCCGTATCTTTACAATCGTGCAAATAGACTTGGAATAAGTAGACAAAAAAATCCATTTTATATGATGCGCGATTCTGCAACATTGCAAAAAGGTGTCCATTTGGATCTTTACAGAACATTTTCAAACAGAGCATTCCAAATCTATTGCTTTAGCCAAAAATATACTGATTTTTCACTTAACAGTGTATGTAAAGGACTTTTGGGTGAAGAGAAGATTCAACATGAAGAAGAAATCGATGACATGTCATACTATCAAATTGCAAAATACTGTCAAAATGACGCTCGTTTAACATACAATTTGACTAGTTTCAATAATGATCTCTTAATGGGTTTGTTAGTTGTCATAACAAGAATAGCAAGAATGCCCATTGATGATATAGCAAGAATGGGTGTATCCCAATGGATTAGAAGTTTAATGTATTATGAACATCGAAAAAATAATTTTCTTATACCACGTCGTGCAGAACTAGATGAAAAATCAATAGGTGTTGCAAATGATGCAATAATCAAGGATAAAAAATATCGTGGTGGAATGGTGGTGGAACCCATAGAAGGTATACATTTTGATGTAACAGTAATGGATTTTGCAAGTCTATACCCAAGTATAATAAAAGTGAATAATCTTTCATATGAAACAGTACGCTGTCCACATGAAGAATGTAAGAAAAATATGATTCCTCAAACAAATCATTGGGTTTGTACAAAAAGAAATGGATTAACATCAACAATAATTGGCTCACTCCGTGATTTACGTGTAAATTATTATAAAAATCAGGCAAGAAAAAAAGATAATACCGAAGAAGAAAAACAACTGTATACTGTTGTAACTCAAGCTTTGAAAGTTATACTAAATGCAAGCTATGGAGTAATGGGAGCTGAAATATTTCCACTTTATTTTCTTCCTGCAGCAGAATCAACTACTGGCATGGGAAGACACATAATTCTAGACACGATTGAAAAATGTAAAGAAAATAATATTGATGTATTATATGGCGACACTGACTCTATATTTGTAAAAAATCTAAGCATTGAACAAAGTGAAATGTTAATCAATAGAGCAAAAGATGATCATAATGTTGAGTTAGAAGTAGAAAAGGAATTTCGCTATGTCGTTCTAAGTAATAGAAAGAAAAACTATCTTGGTGTTACAAGAGAGGGAAAAGCCGATGTAAAAGGACTAACTGGGAAAAAATCACACACACCAAAATTCATTAAAACTATGTTCTATGAACTAATTGATATTTTGACTCAAGTTCAAAACAAGGAAGAGTTTACTCAAGCAAAAAATAGCATAATTAAAAAAATTGCTGAATATGCAAAAAAGATAGAAAATAAAGAAATTCCATTAATAGAATTAGCATTCAATGTTACAATTAGTAAAGCCCCATCAGAATATGTTAAAACTATACCTCAGCATATTCGTGCAGCAAAACAGCTTGAAAATATACGTGAAATTAAAAAAGGTGATATTATTTCATATGTAAAAATACGAAACAAGCCAGGTGTAAAACCAGTAGAATTGGCAACTCAAAATGAGATTGACTCATCAAAATACATGGAATTCATGGAAAGCACGTTGGAACAGATAACATCTTCAATGGACCTAGATTTTGATACGATACTTGGTAAACCAAAACAGACGGGTTTAGATCAATTCTTTTGGAATTAATCAGAAATGTACCTTGATGATTTTACTTTAGGCATTGTAGGAATTCTTGCAGGAATTCTAATCTTATCTGGATGGATTCCACAGATCATTAAAGGATACAAGACAAAGCGGTTGAATGATGTTTCATCATATCTAATGGTCTGTATTTTTGCAGGCGCTGTATTGTGGCTAGTTTATGGAATTGAAATAGACGACATATACGTAATGGGTGTTAATGTTGCAGCAATGTTTCTGACAATGACAGTTCTTTGTATGAAATTAAAATATGAGAGAAAATACAAACAAATTGAGAAGTAATGTTTATTATAAATTGTAAAAATTATGATGAAATATCAGGAGATAAAATCGTTAAACTGGCAAAAATCTCACAGAAAATATCAAAAAAATATAAAATTCCAATTGCAATAGCACCACCACACCACCTAATTCCATTGATAACAAAATTCAATGTAATTGTTCTTGCTCAACATCTTGATGATAAAAAAATTGGAAGTACGACTGGATTTATGATTCCAGAAATTGTCAAAAAATCCAAAATTAATGGTTCGTTGATTAATCATAGTGAGCATAGAATACCTGAAAAAGAAATCAAAAATCTCATTAAACGATTAAAACACCTAAAATTAAAAACAGTGCTCTGTGTGAAAAATGTTAATGAGTCAAAAAAATATGCAAAATTAAATCCTACATTTATTGCAATAGAACCACCAGAATTAATTGGGACAGGTAGAGCAATATCAACTGAAAGACCTCAACTTATTACAAAAGCAGTTGATAGTGTAAAATCTGCAAAAAATTCTACAAAACTCTTATGTGGTGCTGGAATTGTATCTGGAAATGATGTTGCACGTGCAAAGCAACTTGGCTCAAAAGGAATTCTGGTAGCAAGTGGAATTGTAAAAGCAAAAAACTGGGAAAAAATAATAGAAGAATTTTCAAGGGCATTAGTTTAAAAACAGCTCAAATCGAATCTTCCTA
This sequence comes from uncultured Candidatus Nitrosopelagicus sp., assembly GCA_964454035.1. GTDB lineage: Archaea > Thermoproteota > Nitrososphaeria > Nitrososphaerales > Nitrosopumilaceae > Nitrosopelagicus. Next base: position 17,840 of record CAYVQV010000013.1, read on the forward strand.
AATGGCAAAATTAAAACCAGTTTACGCATTTGAAGAAGCCGATTTTAAAAATAGAATGCT
>CAYVQV010000014.1:0-16517 GCA_964454035.1 uncultured Candidatus Nitrosopelagicus sp.
ATTCTTGGAAATAATGTTGCACATGCAATTGAAGCAAATGATGTTTCAGAAGCAAATTTGTGGCAATATAATATAGATTTCATTAAAGAATATGGTTACAAAACAGCTGGTTTAGAATTATTTAGAAGACTTGTTCAAACAATGACAAATGAACAAATAAGTTATGGAATGAAACACTTTTTGGGAAATCTTGATGTCGAGGCAATTAGTAAAGGAGAACATCCAGACTTTACAGGTCTTGGGAAAATTGGAATGATAATTAGAGGTGCAATGAACAAGACAGTTGCTAGTGGACTCAAATATACATCAGGTCAAAATCAGTGGTTAGTAGATCATTATTACAATTATCCAAAAGATCCATCTGGATTTGATGAATGGAATAAAAAATTACATAAGACATTAGATGAATCATACATAAAGATAGCAACATTTGCAAATTAGAACTAATCTTAAATAAAGTAAAAAATCAATCAATTATACTTGATGGAAGAACAACAATATCTAGATTGGAATAATTCTTTTTCAGTTTTGGATAAAGCACATGAACACGATATTTTTGTATTAATTATAGGTCCAAAAGGAACAGGAAAGACTAGTCTTGTAAGAGAATATGCAAAAAGAAAATCTGTACAATTAGAATCAATTAACTTCAGTTTAAGAACCAGAGAAAGTCATCTTATAGGAACAAAAAATCTAACTGAAGGTACAATTGGATTCGACGAAGGTATTCTCGTTAAATCAATGAAAGAAGGTAGTATGTTATATCTTGATGAGATAAATGCTGCTGAAGCAGATGTTCTGTTAAGATTGGATGAGGCATTAGATGATAGAAGACAATTAGTTCTTAAAGAATCAGATGGAGAAACTGTTAAAGCAAAAAAATCATGGTTTGTTATTGCAACAATCAATCCTTTGACACATGTTGGAACAAAAGAACTTCCACCACAAATTTTGAGTAGATTTCCTGTAAGATTAAGACTTGACTATCCTTCAGAAGATATAGAATTTGACATAGTAAAAAGACATGTGAAAGATGCTGATGAAGAATCTACAAAACAAGGAATCAAACTTGCAAATACATTAAGACAAGCTGCTGCAGTAGAGGAACTGTACTATTCACCATCATTACGTGAATCTATTGCATATGCAAAACTTATTCATAACAAAACCAAACCTAGAGATGCTGCACAGATAGTATTTGGAAATGTATATGCACAATGGGGAAATATTGAGTTGCAAAAAGTAAATGACATTATTACTTCAATGTATGAGAAATAATGTCATCTGTTTCACTTCGTAATGATACGTTAATTGAAATTTCAACATTTTTGGTTAGACGATGGTCAGAAAATGATCAAATAACAGTGGAATTTTCGACAAAGAAAACAAATGAAACAAGAAAAAAAGAAAATAGAGTAATTTTGATTCCATTTTTAGATTATAATGGAGATGAGTTTGGGAGATATAGACAATTTAGAACTGCCATATGGTATGAGGCAATGCGAATTAATCATTGCAGCAAAATTTTATCAAACGATCATGCATTTGGATTTATTCTTAATACTATAGAAAGAAGAAGAATTGAACTTGAAGGAAGAAAAATCTGGCGTGGAATGGATGATGAATTAATATTTAATTATACTTGGCAGTGGATTTACAGACCATTACTGAACAATATTTTAGGAAAATCACGAATAGTTGAAGCGTTCTACCAGTATTTTTTATTTGGTGACATCAAAGGAGAAATTCAACCAAGCCATTTTGAAAAAGTAAAGAAAGCAGTTGAATACGCAAAAACTATTCTTGATAAAGCTTTAGAAAATAACTATGATACTGATTGGATTGAAAAAATAATACCAAAAATATTAACTATGTTAGATATTGATCCTCTAATCACAATTCCATTATCTGTTCCTTTGAAAGGTCCAGGAATGCTTGTAAATCCTGGAGATTTTCAAAAAGCAGTACAAAAAATTACAAAAAACCTTGAATCTGAACTTGGTAAAATAGATCCAAACAATGCGATTGAGGGAAAAGATGTTTCACAAGAATTTAGCATGATAAAAGAAGAAAATAAAAAGAATGAAAATAAAGGTTTAGCACCAGAAACAATTGGAATACAAATTCCTGATTCTACAATTGTAGACGAAACAAAAATTTATGATCAAGATTTAATCAGTAATTTAAAAAATAAATTTCGAGAATGGAAAACTGGTTGGAAAGAACAGCATATGGTTGAAGGTGATGAATTTGATGCAGAATCATATCTTGAAGGATATGATAATCCATTTTTCACTGATGTAAAAAAATCAATAAAATCAAGAATTGTAATATTACTTGATCATTCTTCAAGTATCACAGATCAGCAATCAGAATATAAAAAAACTACAATTGCATTATGTGAAGTTTTAGCATTCTTAAAAGTAAAATTTTCAGTTTATGCATTTAATACTCTTAATAGACAAGTAGTATGCTGGTTGATAAAATCTGAAAATATGAAATGGAATAATTCTGCAGCAAAAAGATTAGCTCAGATCTCTGCCAATGGTGGAACACCGTTAGCAGAAGTTTATGATAGAATGTTGTCAGTATTAGCATCAAAAAAACCTGATATATTTCTCACATTATCAGATGGTGAACCATCTGATCCAAATGCACTAAAAATGATTCTAAAATCATACAAAAGTTTAGGTGTAAAAATGACAGCAATTGGAGTAGGAAGAGATACATTTAGTGCAACTACAATTGCAAATAATCTCAAATACTTGGGATACGATAAAGTTTTGGCTGTTAGTAGACTTCCTGATATACCTAATAGAGTACTAAGTATACTCTCAGAGTACTAATGAAGAAAAACTGTTCTGAATGTGGGATTGATTTCTCATGTGATAATAATATTACATGTTGGTGTACAAGTTTTCCAAAACTATCTCAGGAACAGATTGATGAAAAAGACTGTCTTTGTAGAGAATGTCTTTTGATTAAATATAGAAATAAAATCTTAGACGTGTAATTTTTAAAATTTATGTATTAACATATACTAGATTTCTTATAATGGAATTTGAGGATATTAGAGAACCAGATGCAAAAAAACCAATAATAATTGCAGCAATGCAAGATATGGGAAATGTTGGTTCTATAGTAGTGAATTTTATAAACAAAAGTTTAGGAACCGCGCAATTCAGAAATGCTAGTTCGTCTAGACCTTCATTTGTTTATGATAAAGGAGGTTACATAGATATTCCAGAAGAAAAATGGGAATACCGATTTGCAAAAGATTTCATAGTATTTGGTGGTGGACGTGGTCAACCACAAGATAATCAGGAATTAAATGATCTCTGTCAAGATGTGATTAATATTGCAAAAAAATATGATGCCAAATTTATCTATACAGTTGGAGGATATCACAGTTCACGGAAATTTGGAAAATTTCCAACAACTTATGTAACTACTACTTCACAAGATCTTCTCAAATTAGTACAAAAACTAGGAATAGAAACTACACCAACTGAATCTGTAATTACAGGCTTTAATGGTCTTATCTTAGGATATGCAAAACTAAACCAGATTAATGGAATAGGACTATACGGAGAATTGATAGAGCCAAGAATTCCACAATATCGTGCAGCAAAAACAATTCTAGAGACACTTGAAAAACTAACATATCAAAAATTAGGAGATTTACATGAATTAGATATTAAAGCAGAATCTGTAGAAAATAGATTCAAATCTGATAAGGACATGCAAGATATATAATCAAATTCTTTTAAACCAAAAAAATGTCAATTCATTGTTGATTGGCTAGATTAGGAAATATAATGAATACCTAACGTTCTAGTAAAATGAATAAACGGTTTTTCATTTATCTAGAATTGCTGGATGCCAGTTAACATTTTCATCTACCTTTAATTGTCATAGAATTGTAATAACATTATGATGTTATGGGTAATAGCTGCTGCTGCAGGAATTATTATTGCATTGATATTGGTTTTCAAGTATACAAAAACTGGAAAAAATGATGTTGTAGGATTTAGCTTAAAATGTAAAATTTGTGGTGAAACTTCAAATGGACTTAAATGTCCCAAATGTTCAAATAAAAAAAACGATTGGCGATAAAAAATGATGTCTAAACCAGATTCTGAAATGGATGGAACTATTTGCAAACAATGCAATAGACCAATTAATGATCATCTTCCTGAAGAGCTTGAAGAATGCACAAGAAAGTTAGAATTTAAGCGATTAAAAGATGATGATATGAGATAAAATTATTGTATATGATAAAAATAAGCATGAAAATATAAATAGACAAATAATTTAGCAAGATCAATATGGAAAATGGTACCGTAAAATGGTTCAACCAAACAAAAGGCTTTGGTTTCATTGAAAGAGAAAACTCAGAAAAAGACTTGTTTGTTCACAAGACTGAAGTTGAGGGAAATATCAGAGATGGAGACAAAGTAGAGTTCGAAGTAGGCGAAAGCGAAAAGGGCCCAAATGCTGTGAAAGTAAAAAGAATAGAGTAAGATAAGTAATTTTTGATTAATTTTCTTAATTCCTATTAACTACATAGTTTCTTTTTTTTTATTTTTTGAAAAAAGACTGATGTCTTGTAATAAACATACTAATCTTTTGTAATTTCACAATACTTGTTTGTACCCTCAAAAAATTTAATCGAGGATACAGGAATTTTATCTTTTAGATGATCAAAAATCCAACCAGCAATATTTTCTGATGTTGGAAAATCAAAAAGTTCATTTAGATTTCTATGATCAAGTTCTTGAATTGTTTCCCAACAAAGTTTTTTCATTGCATCAAATTCAATTACCATATTGTCTTGATATGAATCGCCTTTTTTGACATCACCTTCAACCTCAACTACAATTCTAGATGTATGACCATGTGGTTTACCACATTTAGGATGACCACGTAAAGTGTGAGCAAAATCAATCTCAAACTCTACACCTAGTTTAGTTTTCATATAGTTTTTAAAATATTGTCTTGTATAAACTAACATTATTACGAAATAACAAATAAAGAAAATTTTTAGAGACATGTATTTTATATGATAAAAACATAGTAAGATTATGCCAAAGACAAAAACTATTCCAATATTTCCTCTGGATTTAGTTTTATTTCCTAATCAAGAACTACCTCTAAAAATTTTTGAACCACGATATAAACAAATGGTAGATGATTGTATGATATCAGAAAAAGAATTTGGAGTATGTCTTAGTAATTCAAATATGTCTGTATCAAACTGGGAAGCACCATATAATATCGGAACAATTGCAAAAATAATAAACTGTAAAGATATTGATTCTACTAGTGGTCATTTACACATAAATACAAAAGGACACAACAGATTCCGCATTATTCGAATAATACCACCTTGTTTTGAACAGCCTGTGGACTATGATCCATTTTCTATTAATGGAATACAAAAAATTGAAAGTGTACATGAAGAATCTGGTGTAAGTGGAAAAATGTACATTCAAGCTGAAGTTGAATTAATTAATGATATAGAAGAATCAATTTCATTAAAAGAATGGAATTACTTAGTTGATTTATGGAAAAAAAAGATATCTATTCTAGCTAAACCACAAAATATTTCAGATTATGAATTAGATAATTTACTTGAAACATATTATCTTAATACTGAAATTCCAACATTAGACTATGTTTATTCTTTGTGTGCATTAGGTGCATCTTCTCCAAAAGAACTACAATCAATCTTAGAATCAACAACTAAAGAACAATTCTTAGAAAAATGTCAAGACTTACTAAATTCTACTAATGATTTGTCATAAAATAAATTGAAAACTAATATTATATGCTGAATATTAAAAATCAAATGACTTTAACTAAAGATGATGCAAGAGTTTTGTTCAATGAGGGAGTTTTATCTGCAGATTCTGATATGCACAAAGATGCAATAAAAATTTTTGATAAGGTCATGGAAATTGATCTAAACGCAGAGGTACTTTGCAATAAAGGAATTTCTCTTGCAGCACTAGAAAGAAATGATGAGGCGTTGGAATGCTATGATAAGGCAATTCAAATGGATCCTAATGATGAATTTGTATTCTACAACAAAGGAGTATTGCTAACAGGTATGGAAAAACTACAAGAAGCATTGGAATGTTATGACAAAGTATTAGAAATCGAACCTAATGAGGAGGATGCATTATACAATAAAGGTACAATACTTGATGAACTTGGAAAAAATGAAGAAGCAGAAAAATGTTTCACACAAGTAAAGGAATTAGAATCATCTGATCAATCATAATAATTTACAATATCCAGTATTCTTTTTGCTTCCGGATTTGCAGACGATATTTCACCAGAATTCATATCAACAATCCAAGTATACGTTAGGATTTCTTCATTAATCATGAACAGAAAAGTTACATCGTGTGAAGAATTTGAATCTGATAATTTTTCAAATTCCAATCTCAATAATGTAATTTCACTATCAAAAATTTTTTTGTCAGGATATTTTGTAGCCATCTCTTCCTCTAAGACATTCATTATAGTCATACCAGAATTATTTAATCCATTATATGACAGAAGAAAATCCACCATTGCTCTTTCGTCATCTGTAAGATCAGTTGGAATATGTGATTCTAAATTTTTTTCCATTAAAGCAGGATATGCAAATAAGAAAAATAGACCTATTAGTCCAAGATAGATCGGCGCCCTTTTTTTTAAAAATGCTGTAAAGCTCTTTTGATCTTTGCTCATTTCTAATACTTGTAAAATTTAGTAAATAATATAATTATTCTTCAGTAGAAGAGGCTGATAAACCAAGTAATTTATTGATCTCGTAAATAGCAAGTTTATCACGTCCTAAGAGATCAAATTTCTGTAAAATTGTTTCAAATTTTTGTTCTTCTTCTATCTGTTCATCAACAAACCACTGTATGAAATTACGAGTTGCAAAATCTTTTTGCTTTAATGCAAGTTCTGCAATCTTTTGAATTGATTTGGTAACTGCTTGCTCATTTTTTAATGCAGTCTTGCAGATAGATTCTAAAGATTTGAATGACTGTGATGGTTGTTTCGTTGATGGAATTACTGGTTTTACTCCTTGACCGGATAGAAAAGTTACAAATTTCATCATATGAGTTCGTTCTTCATTAGATTGTGTGAAAAAGAAACTTGAAGATTCATCATATCCATTTATTTGACACCAACATGCCATCGATAAATAATTATTTGATGCATTTGCCTCCATTGCAATTTGATCGTTTATTGCTTTTGTTAATCCAGCTGAGATTTTCATAGAATAGATTAATTTATCGACTTAAAATACTTCACGAAAATTATTCTTAGCTAAGTGCAAAAGTTCTAAATTGAAGTTCAATTATGCAATCATATGTCTGAAAATAATACTGACAATGCTCTCTTAGAGAAATTTGAAAAAGAAGTTCTGTCACAAGTACCTCACAGAGAAGAGAAAGATGGAAAAATTGAGATAGTTAATGCCACACCTTTGATTGATCTTACTAATGACCTCAAGGAATGTGCAAAGACGGTTTATGACGTAGATATTAATGATAAAGATTTCAAAATTTATGGTAAATTTGATGGTACACTACTTACAGGTTCAATCAAAGTTAGACCTGCTATCAACATTATTCATGATGCGATAACTACAGGTAAGATCAAAACTGGAACAACGGTAATTGAAGCTACTTCAGGAAACTTTGGAATTGCTCTAGGATTATTATCAAAAATTGGTGTAACTGCAATTGCACTTGTTTCAAGAAAACTTCAGGAAGGAGTGTTCAAAGAATTAAGAAATGGGAATATTAGAATTATGGATCTTGATATGGATATTTGTCCTGCTCCAGGAATGGAAGATAAACAAGATGCTTTGGTAGCAAAAGCAACTGCTGCAAACATTCGTTCACAATTAATTGAACTTGGATTTGAGCCTGAAACTTATGACAGCAATATTACAGACATTGAAACACTTTTAGCTAAAAAAGATATTATCAATTTGGCAAAATTTCTTGCAAAAATTTACAATTGTTTCTGTCCTGAACAATACGATAATGATTTGAATGTTGAAGCACATAGAACAGTAACAGGTGTCGAAATTGATCAACAACTACATGAAAATGGCGAGTCACTACAAGATTTCAGTATTGTTTGTACTTTTGGAACAGGTGGAACATCTGGTGGTCTTAGTAAATATTTTGATGAACAATACAACAAAAAAGGAGTTCATGTAATATTCCCACCTGATCAACAAGATGTTGCAGGCATTAGAACAGTAGGTAATGCTGATGGTTTGAAGTATTATAATCCTGATAAATATGCTGGAAAACACCAAATAGATTTTGAACAAGCGAAGCCACTTTTGAAATTTATGGTAGAAAAAGGACATGATATGGGTGAGAGTAGTGCTCTTGAACTTTATGCAGCTTTACAAATGATATACAATAATGGCGGAAAATTTGTTGTGATGATTTGTGATGGAATTGATAAATATAGAAAGAATTTTGAAAAGATTGGAAATACTGTTATTCCTACACAAGTTAGTCAGCAAGAGGTTGCTTCAAATGCAAATGAGTATGCTAAAGTAATTTGGGTCCATACTCAGTACACCCCACGTGAAGAAGGAATTGAACTACTTGCAAAATCCCTTGGTATTGACAAAAGTAAGATTGTTGTACCAAATGCTAGAACTGCACAGCAATTACTATCTGGGCAACAAATTCCTGAGGAAATTGACCAGGCAATACAAGAATCTAATGGAAAATCATTAATGGTATGTATGGCAGGAAGAACATCATTAATGGCTGCAAATGTTTTAGCAGAAAAAGGTATTCAAACTGATAGTCTAACGGGTGGAATTACAGGACTTCCTGAGAGTAAAACTAAAGATCTTTCAGAAATAATTGAACAAGTATCGCAATTTTGATATTTATTAACATACTCTGAATAATAAAATTTATGAAATGTCTTTCAGTTTGTCAACCATTTGCTGATTTAATTATTCAAGGTAAAAAAACTATAGAGCTACGAAAATGGAATACAAAATTTCGTGGTGAATTCTTGATACATGCATCAAAAAAAATTAGATTAGATGACTGCAAAAGATTGAAGATTAAATCTGATCTTATTACAGCCGCAATTATTGGTAAAGTTGAATTAATAGATGTAAAAAAATATCAAAATGATTTAGAAATTAAATCAGATTCAAAGAAACATCTAGCATCAAATTCAGCATTATGTAACAAATATGGATTTATCATAAAAAATCCAATTAAGTTTGAAGTTCCAATACCATGTAAGGGTAAACTGAATTTTTTTGAGATAGAAGCAAACCTACCAAATACAAATGAAATTAAGATTGATCTTTTTGAAGAAGAGCATAGATACATGTGGATTAATCATCATTAGTATTTCAAAAGCCAATAATACCCCATGTATATATAAAGGGGATTTATAAAGAGCAGGAATGCCAGAAACAAAACCAATAGTTAGTGTTGAAAATGTAGTAGCTTCTGCATCAGTTGATCAAAAAATTGATTTGAATGATGTAACGAAAAAATTTCCAGATACAGAATATCATCCAGATCAATTCCCAGGTTTAGTATTTAGATTAGAAAGTCCTAGAACGGCAACTCTAATTTTCAGAACTGGAAAAATGGTCTGTACAGGGGCAAAATCTGAAGAAATGGCAATAAAAGCTGTTAAAACAGTTGTTCAAAGACTTCGAAAAGGCAAAATAAAGATCAAAAAAGATGCAGTCATAACTGTTCAAAATATAGTGGCCGCAATCAATTTAGGTGGAAAAATTCATCTTGAACAAGCTGCTAGAAAATTACCAAGAAGTATGTATGAACCTGAACAATTTCCAGGACTAATTCATAGGATGCTTGATCCAAAAACGGTTATTCTTCTATTTGCATCAGGAAAACTAGTATGTACAGGAGCAAAAAAAGAGGCAGATGTTTATCGTTCTGTTCATAATCTACATGCAACATTAGAAGAAAAAGAATTAATGATCTACAACGCGTAGATTCGTTTATTTTTCTTTATTTTTATCAAAAACTATAATATTTTTAGATCCATATTTTTCAAATAGATCATAATACATCTTTATTCTATCAGAATTAGGATTATTATTTTCATCATACATTTTTGTGATGAACCCAGCCAATACTCTTTGATTATTTTGATCAAAGAATCTTATGCTATAACTAATCTTATCAGGTTTTTGTTCTGTAACAAATTCTGCTCTCTCAATTAATTCAGAATTGATATGCATGTGACATGGTCCATCATTATCACCTATAGTAATCCATTTTTCCTTCTGGTGTATTTTTAAATAATTACTACGAATCTCACTTACTACACCATTATTTTTGACTATAAATAAAACGTCATTTATAGAAGTTAAATCATGAAGTATATCTTTTAACAATAAAATAATTAATCGCCATACATTCTTAAATATCTTTTAATTCATCATCGATCTTTTTTAATATCTTATTTTTAGGATCGATTTCACGTATTTTTTCACAACACTCATTTGCTTTGATTTTATTTTTCTGATGCAAGTAAATACTTGCTTTAATAGATAATCATATTTTTTTGTTTTATTAATTTTCGAAGATATCGTCTAGGATTGTTAAAAAGACCTGTCAATTACTATCAAGAAAATTATGGTTTACTTGAATTTTCTGATTGTAGTTTTTCCCAATCTGTCAAAAATGCCTTCAAGCCTTTATCAGTTAATGCATGTCCTAACATTTTTGCAAGAACTGATGAAGGTAAAGTGACAACATCTGCTCCAGTTTTAGCTGCATCTATAACGTGTTGTGGATGTCTTACACTTGCGACCAAAATTTGTGTTTTGAAATCATAATTACCAAAAATCTGTCTGATCTCTTTGATTAGATCCATTCCAGTGTGACCAATATCATCTAAACGTCCAATAAATGGACTAACATATTTTGCACCTGCTTTAGCTGCTAAGAGAGCTTGGTTTGATGAAAAAATTAGAGTTACATTTACAGGAATTCCTTGTTCTGTCAAACTTTTACATGCTTTTAATCCATCTGCAGTCATTGGACACTTTACAACTACATGATCACCATATTCACGAAGTTTTTTTCCTTCCGTCATCATCCCATCATAATCAGTGCTTACCACTTCAAGACTAACATCACCTTTGATAATTTTGGTAATTTCTTCCATAACTTTGTGTGGGTCACCACCTTCTTTTGCTAAAAGAGAAGGATTAGTAGTAATTCCATCTAACAATCCCATATCATTATATTTTCTAATATCATCAAGATTTGCAGTATCTAGGAAGATTTTCATTTTTTTCTACTCTTAATCTCTTTTACAGTATTTGTTATATTAATTGATGTGATGCCATGCTTCTCAAGTAATTGTGAAATTTCATTATCACGAGCAGATTCACCAAACATATCTTGTGCTCCAATTCTTTTTATCGGAACAGGATAAAGTTCAGATACTACTTCAGCAACAGCAGAACCAAGCCCACCTAGAATATTATGTTCCTCACATGTTACAATTGCACCAGTTTCTCTAGCAGCTTTTTCTAAAATTTCTTTATCAATTGGTTTTATAGTAAAGCAATCAATTACTCTACAAGATATTCCTTCTTGCTTAAGTTGATCTGCTGCATCTAATGCCATCTTTACTGTAATTCCACATGCCACTATTGTGCAATCTGATCCTTCTCTTAGAGTAATACCTTTACCAATTTCAAACTCTTGCGATTCATTATGCACTATTGGAATTTTAGAACGTGCCATTCTCATATAAAATGGTCCATATTGTTGTGCTATAGTCCAAGTTAATTTTGATACACAAAGAGAATCAGCAGGAATCAAAACTCGCATATTTGGCATTGCACGCATAATTGCAATGTCTTCTAATTGTTGATGTGAACCACCGTCAGCACCAACTGATAATCCTCCATGTGAAACTACTAATTTTACATTAAGACCTTTTTTATTTTCACGTGATGGATAACAAATTGCATTTCTTATTTGATCAACACAACGACCAGGAAGAAATATTGCATAAGTACTTGCAAATGATGTTTTACCAGAATATGCTAATCCTGCAGCAACAGATACCAAATTAGCTTCTGCTATTCCAACATTAAAAAAACGTTCAGGAAATTTTTTGCCAAAATCTGCAGTCTTTAAGGAATCAGTAGTATCTGCACCTAATACTACAATATTTTCATCTTGTTCACCTAATTGAACTAAAGACTTTCCATACTGTGTTCGCATATCACCAAATTGAATATCAGTACTCATTGATATCCTAACTCCTTTACAATTTGTAATAACTCATCTTTTTTCTTCCCTACAACATGAAGATCTATCCATTTGTTTACTAATTCAATTCCACCAAGCTCGTTTGCTTTCTGGATTAAAAGTCTCCTTCTTGAACTTAAAATTTTATTTCTAAATTCTCTAATAACAAGTCTAACATCATTTTGACCAATTATTGCACTACCACCTACAAATGCTCTAGCACCATCAGCAAAACATGCTCCAACATTGTCAAGTGTTACACCGCCATCGGCTTCAATATACCCTTCAAATTGATTTTCTTGTAGAATTTTAACAAGTTTTTGGGTCTTTTCATGCGATGATTCTATATATTTCTGACCAGACTGTCCAGGTATAACTGACATTACAATTAATTGGTCCAATGTAGAAAGGAATTTTTTTGACCAATCTGGAAGTTCTGTATCTGGATTTATTGCTAAACCAATACTAACCTGACTGGATCTTAAAAGATCATGAATTTCACCAAAACTTGATTCATTACAAACTTCTGCATGAACAGTAATTATATCACTTCCAGCATCAATGTAATCTTTCACATACTTTACAGGTTCATTAATCATAAGATGCGTATCAAATGGAATTACAGTCAACGGTCTTAGTTGTTTTATTTTTGTATGATCAAAAGTTTTGTTTGGAACAAATTGACCATCCATTACATCTAGATGAATGTAATCTGCTCGTCCATCAGCACATCGCTTAATTTCTTTTTCAAGATTAGTCATATCTCCAGCTATTATAGATGGAGCAATCATGAACTGTGATTCTAATTCTTGTTCAATGATTGGTACAAATTCTGGTTTTGCAGCTTTACCATGCCATTGTGGATTATCTTCCATATGTTCAACTGCTTTCCCCTTTATGGTTCGTGCAATAATTATTGTTGGCAATCCCTTGATTTTTTTTGCTCTATCAATTGCATTAGATATTTGTTCAATTCTATGACCATCAACTTCAATTACATTCCAACCAAAAGAACGCCACTTGTCACCTGTCTTCCATCTACTTGCATCTTTCCACATTTCTGATAAATCATCACTCTCAAGATGCTCATCTAATGGCATAATTTTTTCAGTGTATGAATCCTGTTGTATAAAATTTCGATCTAGAATTACAGTTAAATTATCAACTTTATATTTTGCTGCAGTCATTGCAGCTTCCCAAACTTGTCCTTCGTCAGTTTCTCCATCGCCCATCACGGTAAATATTCTGTTATCTTTTCCATCAAGTTTTGATGCAAGTGCATTACCAATTGAATAAGAAAGTCCTATACCAAGAGAACCTCCACAAAATTCAACACCTGGACATTTTAAATCTGGATGTCCTTGAAGTGTACTACCAAACTGTCTCAGAGTTTCAATTTTGGATTCTTCAAAATAACCAGCCACCGCCATATTTGAGAAAAGACCTGGTGAAGCATGCCCTTTGGATAAAATTAATTTATCTCTATCTTCCCACTCAGGATTTTTTGTATCGTATCTAAGATGCTTATAAAAAAGTGACCCCATGATTTCAGCCATTGAAAATGAACCTCCTGGATGTCCAGAACCAGCCGCAGTTGTACCCTTTATGACAAGTTTTCTTGCTTTCAGTACATTTTTTTTAATCTGATAATAATTCAGCCCCATCTCAAGCAAAAATGCGTAAATATTACATAAATAGCTATATCTTAAAATTTTAATCCAGATAGATCATACAAAAATTATGAATTTAGAAGAAAAATTACCTCTTATGATATATGATGACAAATGTTATGTCTGTATACAGTTTGCAAAAATGGTTAATTTTTTTGCAAAAGGAAGATTGAGAATGATTGGACATTATACTGAATTTGGAAAATGGATAAGAGACAATTATCTTGATAAAAATGCATTAGAAATGTTTTGGTTTATTGATAATAACACCGCATATGGTGGAAGAGCTGCACTTAGACCACTAATGTCAGCGATCTTTAGTAATAGTAATGCTAATTCTAATGAAATGTCAGTACAAGAATCATGTGATATAGGATGTAAAGATACACTAGCAGTATTTTTTAGATCTGCAAGTTTGATAACTCATAGTAGAAAAATATCTCTAAGAAATCTATAATAGATGTATTCTCAAGGCATTAGTGTGAAAATCAATGCAGAAAAACTTGAACCATTAAAGAAAAAAACATCTGTTTTATGTGTATTTTGTTATGAAGGAGAATCAAGACTTCTAGGAATTGGTAAAACTAATCAAAAATTAGATAATGCAATACAAGAAACAATCAAAGAAACTAAAGCAAAAGAAAAAACATTAGAATTTGTTCATACACATAATTTAATTCCAGCACAAAAAATTCTCATTGTAGGATTAGGGAAAAAAAATAAAATTACTACTGAAATTCTGAGAAATACAGCAGGTCTTATTACAAAAAAAATTAGATCATTAGGAATTTTGGATTTTTCTATAGTATTACCAAAAGATCTTCCAATGAAGATTGAATATTCAGTTAATGCATTTGTTGAAGGAGCAAATCTATCAATGTATTCCTTTGATCAGTTTAAAAAAGAAAAAATGAACAATAAAGAACCAAACATGACAATATTAGTTTTGGAGGATATTACAAAATCTATAACAAAATCATTGATAATTTCAGATGGAGTTAAATTTACTAGAAATATTGCAAATCTTCCACCAAATGAGTGTCCTCCTGCAAAGTTAGGTGAAATAGCAAAGAAACTTGCAAATCAAAATAAAATGAAATGTACCGTATTTTCAAAAAATGAAATTAAATCAAAAGGATTAGGTGGAGTCACGGCAGTTGGTCAAGGAAGTAAAAATGAACCTAGATTCATAATTTTAGAATACAGAAATGGTAAGAAGGAACAAAAACCAATCCTACTTGTTGGTAAAGCAGTGACATTTGACACAGGTGGAATTTCGTTAAAACCTGGAGAGAAAATGGATGAAATGAAGTTTGACAAATGTGGAGGATGCACAGTATTAGGAATTATGAAAGCGATTTCAGAGTTAAGACTTCCAATTAATGTAGTTGCAATAATACCATCTGTTGAAAATATGCCTAGTGGAGATGCATTTAGACCGGGAGATATTATTAAATTATTTAATGGAAAAACTGCAGAAATTTTAAACACAGATGCTGAAGGAAGATTAATTTTAGCAGATGGACTTGCATATGGAATAAAACACTATCAACCATATACTGTAATGGATTTTGCAACATTAACTGGAGCATGTATTGTTGCATTAGGAACAAATGTTGCTGGAATAGTAAGTAACAATACAAAACTTGTATCAAAAATTAAAACTGCATCAGCAATAACTTCAGAAGAAGTTTGGGAATTACCAATAAATGATGATTATATGGATATGGTAAAATCAAAAGTTGCAGATATTAGAAATCTCGGAATGGGAAGAGCAGCAGGAACAATAACGGCTGCAGCATTTTTAGCAAATTCAGTCGGTAATGTGCCATGGGTGCATTTTGATATTGCAGGTACAGCATGGATTCAACCATCTACAAAAAACAAATCATACAATTCACATGGCGCTACAGGATTTGGAGTAAGATTAGTAGTAAATCATCTCATAAATCAAAAATAATTCTAAGGGTTAGTAATTTTTGTAAATATCCAGATAAAAATCAGTTCTATCCAAATATCATGCATTGTTCACAATCACAGTTTGGTTGTTGTTTATCTTTTGCTAAGCATTTCTTATGTTGACCAGCTTGACATTGAACACAAACTTTATCCATATTTTCAACTGAAGAATATTTTTTTGATTGATCGAATCCAAATCCACCATCTTGCGGGCCTACCATATTATTATTAGATAACACTAGTATTTTTAGATCACTAAAAATAAAATTTGTTTACTGCTTAACTTCTCGTTTTTTTGCTACTTGCATATAGAGATCCACAGTTCCACTTCCAATTGGAATTTGACTTCCAACTATTACATTTTCAGTGATTCCTTTGAGTTCTTCTGTTTCACCTGTTTTTGCTGCACCAGCAATAGTTGGTACAGTTATTTCAAATGCTGCACGTGCAAGTACACTATCTTTTGTTCCTGCAATTCCATGACGACCAATTTGTTGCATGTAACCACGATGACACATTAAATCAGATACTAACATAAGATATCTTTGATCAACTTCTAGACCTTGATCTTCAA
>CAYVQV010000015.1:0-15882 GCA_964454035.1 uncultured Candidatus Nitrosopelagicus sp.
CAATCAGAACAGTAAACAGGTTTATCAGTACGGGGCTCAAATGGTATCTCACATTCATTGCCACAATCTCCACAAGTTGCTTTGTGCATTTCGCGTGGTCTTCTTTCGTAAGGCATATTATAATTCCTAAATCCTATTTTTAAGACCATTACTTATACCTAGGGAATATAATACCTTAATTCAGCCTTGCGACTATTTGGAAAATCTAAAGAAGAAAAAAATGCTGAATTTAAGAAAAACCAATCTATGAAAAATGGCAAAGAACTCAAAAAACTCCTAAAGGTATTCAAAGAAAATCGTGATAAAATAGAAAAACGCACAGGAAAAAGACCAGAGATAGATGATACAACAAAATTATTCATGCAAAAAATTCTAAATGTATGGCTTTCTGAAGGGAAGGATATTGATGATGAAAAGTTTTGGAATGCAGTTGATTATAATAAACAGTTTGATTACCCAGTTGAATATTATGAAAGATGAATTATTGGATTAATTAGTAATTTTACTCATAAAAATTTTTTTAATACTAAGATAATTAAAAAACAATCATGAATTCAGTATGCCCAAAATGCAAAAAGGATCTAAGAAAACATACAAAAAAAGAGTTAGTTAAATGCTCCTTGAAATATTGGGTGTCAGATTGGAAAAAAGATGGTTCTAAACCATAAAAAATATTTACCTAGTAGATCTTGCATTAATAATGTCTAATTCTATTGCATCTGAATTGTTGCAGAAATGGGTATCTGTAATAAAACAAGGGGATCCAAATCAAGTTACACTTCTTTATGATAAAAGAGCACTTTTACTGGGTACATTTTCTGCAAAAGAGAGAGTTGGGCATGATGCAATTTCTGAATATTTTGAAAATCTTCTCAAGAACTCAGTTTCAGTTGAAATTGTATCAGAACACCAATATGTTTGGGATACAGTTGCAGTAAATTCTGGTCTGTACAATTTCGTCTTACCAGACAAAACAATTGCGGCAAGATTTTCATTTGTTTATGGAAGAAATGGAGACTTGTGGAAAATTATCTCTCATCATTCGTCAGTTTTACCCGAGGGAAGTTAACATGGGTGATGGGATAGGCGGCCCAGTTGTAAGATGTGTATCTGGAAATGCATTTGAACTTGATGTTACACATTACAGGAAGGATAATCAGGAACAATATAGTAGAATTGAAAAAATAATAATTGGAAAAATCGATAATCCAACAAATCCTGAATATAGAGAAACTACACAAGAAGAATTAGAACTAGCCCTAAAGGGAAAGTTTGTTTCTTGTAATGTTCAGTATCGAGATGAGAATACAGATGCCCTGGTCTGTAATGTATTCGTACAAAAACCACCTGAAGGATTCTAGATATTATTTACACCCATAAACGTAGTCATGATAAACCCACCCAAAACAGTGATACCCAACATCAAAAGTAATCCAACAATCAGTGTTTTCTTACTATCTAATGCATTATTCATACCAACACTGGGCGTTTACAATATTTAGTGAATGCTGTTAGAAGCGGAGATTTTTTAATAATAGGGCATAAATGACTAATTTGACAAACATTGTTTATCACTATATTAATGATCGTTGAACTTGTGAAATAACGTAATGGAATCATTATACAAAAAACATGAATGGATTTTGTACCACAAAAAAGAAAAGAATGAAGAATTAGATGAGGACTAAGTAACACTTTATTTCTTAGAATTTTAAGACATTATGAATTGGTTGAATTAAAGCTAGAAGGTTCTGGTGGTTATGTAATTGCAGAATTATCTGAAGAACTTGCAGCTAAATCAAAATTGGTTCCAAATATCGATAAGTGCTTTCTCGCACCTGTTGGAAAACTTGCAGAAAAAGACATGCATAAACATTTTTGCAATAAATGTGAGTCCGAGTTTGACGGTCCTCCAAAATATCAGATAGAAGAAACACCAAATGAACAAATTGCAGATGGATTAATTCTAGTTGAAAGGGGACAATACATTTGTCATAAATGCTCTTCTATCATTGGTGAGTATAGAGTATTTGAGAACAAATCATAGAGAAAAGTAGATTTTCTATAATTTTTTGATTGCAGTGGCTAATTCTTTATTAGCAATTTCATATTCTGATTTTCCTTCTTTATTAATATCCCATGATACTACGCCTAATTCTGTCAGTCTTCCCATGGTTGCTATCCTGCATGCTTCTACAGGTGTCTGCTTACCTTCATTATTTTGCCTTAGTTCATCTGTTTTGTCAATTATGTCTCTCTTAATTTTATCAGTGAATTTTGTGTCATTTGATCTTTTGACAAAATTCTTTAATGTATTCTCAAATTCCTTATCAAGTGTTTCTGTAATATCTGATGATAATGCATCTTCATATGTTATGATTTCAGTTGCAGTTTTGATTAGTTTTGTTTCTAATGGTCTATTTGGAATTATTTTTGTCACTAAAAGTTCTCTTTCTTCATTTGAAAATGCTGGAAAGTTTGTTCCATTAATTATTGGATTATCCAATAGATGGAATTTCTTACCCAAGTCAGTTAATGTAATTAATACATCTTTCTTTTTTGCGAATACCTTAATTACACCAAGTGCCATAAGTGCACCTTCAAAAGTCGGTTCTCCAGAATCTTGATTTTTCTTTAGTTTTCCAAAATACCTGTCTTTGTATCTTTGTTCTGCCAATGCATGTTTTGCCGTAACTTCATTAATTAATGAGGGTCTTGGTAATCCTGTGGATATTTTTTCCTCTCTTGTTTTCTTATTTTCTTTTTCATAAACTGTAAGCTTTTTTGAAATTTCTTCTGCAAGATCATATGCTCTTGCTCTAAAATCATTGAAATTTATTACTGGTGTTCTTTGTTCTCTCATCATATTACCAAGAAGAGATATTGCAATTTTTACTGGTAAAAGTCTGCTATAATGTGTGAAAAGTAGTGGCCAACCGTCAAATTTTATTTCATCATATTCTTCCTTTGAAATTTCATTGAAGTTAATTTGTTTGATGAATTCTCTTGTTACATCTAAATTATTCTGAATATTCTCAAATTCATTATCTGATGCAAAAGTTTGTTGACTTACTTTTGATTCATTTGTACTATTATTTGCATCAGGCATTGAGTTTAGAAATTCGGTCCATTGGTTTCCATACTTTTCAGGATATCCAGGATAGATTTCTTTTAGTATATCAGGTTCCATCATACTTTGCATAAATGCAAATTGAAGTATTGTTGGTTCCATATCAGTTAATTTTTCTATTGTTTTGACTGGATTTTTCTCCCATGACAAAAAAACATCAATTGCTCGAAAGATAAAATCATCCGCATCTCTAAATCTGTCTGGGTTTGCTTCAACTAACTGGTTGATTTTTCTTTGATGATCAGGGCTTAATCTAATTATTCTATTACCTGAAGTCATACGATTCCAGTCTTTATTGGACACGCTTTATGTGAAAATAACTTGTATTAAAATTAACATAATCTATTATAGGAACAAAAAATATCTATTATGTGGAAAAAATGAACCTTTCACTCGCTATACTTATATTCTACAACATAATAGGCTTTATGATGAGAAATACAACACTTTATGTGGAAAAAGTAGAACAGAAAACTTACACATTGGATACATGTGTGATAAGAAAAATCTTAGAAAATCCTAACTATATGAGCTGCATAACCACTCATGTCAATTTTTCAGATAGCAAGGTAATTCTCAGCAAAACTGCATTATGGGAAATTAAAAACCAAATTGACTCAATAAATCCTCAATTCACATTAAAAGAAATAATCAAAAATTTAGAAGAAAAATTATGTGTGACTATCAAAATTGTAGCACATTCTAATGATACAATTTTACTAGCAAATGATTTATTGAATAAATACAAGCCACATCTTCATCAGCCTGACAATCAAATTTTGGCATTTTCAATAATTCACAATGCGACACTTTTGAGTTGTGATGCTAAATTAATTCAATGCGCAAAAAGTGAGGGTCAATCATGTGCAAATACAAATCATTTAGCAACAAGCATTTGGGGGGCTATGGCATGAGTGAATTAATACAGGAATCCAGATCAACAAATGATAAAAATCAAATTTATGATTATATTTGGTCTGGACTATTGGTAAATGACGAAAATGTTTCTCAATATTCTGACTTGCTAGAAGACGTGGAGGAAGTATAGAAATGAAATATAGAACTAATATGCAAATTATGACTCAAGTACTTGATAAAATGCAGGATGCTGGAACACAAGGTCTAATTATTTCTAGATTGACACAAAAGGCAAATCTTTCACATGATAGATTAATATCACTTACCGAAAATTTGATTGGTTCTGGTTTAATAACCAAATTTGAATATGACGGTAGAAACACATATGTCATAACTGAAAAAGGTTTGGTGTTCTTATCAGAATATCAAAAATTTTATGATTTTGCTAGTTCATATGGTTTGGAACTATAAAATCTCATAATTTTTTCTTATAAATAAAATAATTTAGTATAAACTTTCAGCAACAGTTCTGTATGGTTGTAACCATCTTTCATGATTACATTCTGTACATTTGAATAGCCATTTTCGTTTTCTTGTAACTATCTTTGGCATGACTACAACTTCATGCTTTGTTTTTGCCATACAGAAATCACACCGTCTATCTTCAAATTGAGGTGATTGTTTTCCATCTTTCAATAATCCTGCAAGTTTTTTAAAATCTTTTTTTAATTCATTAACAAGTTTTTGATTGTAAATAGTTGCTGCAGGATGAAATGTTACAAAATATTTTCTTCCATCATTTTCTATGATTTTTCCATGATTCTTTGTGATCTCTTTCCCTCCAAGTAATGTGCTATATGCCGTATTTCCTAAAACACAGATTATTTTAGGATTAATAATTTCAATTTCCTGAGTAATAAAGTCCAAACATGAGCTCTCCTCATCTTTTGTTGGAACTCTATTATTTGGTGGTCTACATTTTACAATATTTGTAATGTATACATCATTTCTTTTGATTCCAGCATTATCAAGCATGTCATTTAGTATTTTTCCAGCTGACCCAACAAATGGTTCACCTTTTTGGTCTTCATTTTTTCCAGGCGCTTCTCCAATCAGAATTATATCCGCATTTGAATCACCCTTTCCTGGAACAGCATTAGTTCTTGTATCACACAAATTACATTTTTGACATGTTTTGACCTGTTCTGCAATATTTTCCAATTTTTTATTCATTTAATTCACCAATAACATATGCAATATTGATAATTATTTGTTCATTAATCAATACTATCATTCTAAACTAGATGAAGAATCACATAATAGAACCTTCCTTAAATTATTATTATGAATGAGACACAAGATTTTGAGTCAGAACTAGTAAATGAAAAAAATGGAAATTGTTTAGAATTTCTAAAATTTTTTGACCCAACTACAATGAGCATACATCTCAAAGAAAATCAAAAGCCTCTTGGAAAAAAAGGTAAACCTGGTAATTTTGAGTTGGTTCAAGTAGGTAATGAAACTCTACAAAGAGATTACCTTGAAATCATCATAACACAGATTCTTTCTGAAATAGATGATGAAACATTAGGAAATACTGAAATTTCAAAACCAGGGGCACTTGTCATTCAATATAGAGATTATCGAATAGCTATTACTAGACCTCCATTTTCTGAATTGTTAGAAATTACAATTGTGCATCCTATAAAACAAATGGCACTTGAAGATTACAACATATCTGAAAAATTAATGGCACGATTAACAAAACAGGCTGAAGGGATTTTGATTTCTGGTGCTCCAGGTTCTGGAAAAAGCACTTTGGCATCAGGTCTTGCTAATTTCTACAACAGGACTGGAAAAATTGTAAAAACATTTGAATCTCCACGTGATTTACAAGTGGATCCAGGTGTTACACAATATACAAAACTTGATGGGAGTTTTGAAAATTCAGCAGATATACTTCTTCTTGTAAGGCCAGATTATACAATATTTGATGAAGTAAGACGTAGAGAAGATTTTAGAATTTTCAGTGATCTGAGACTAACTGGGGTTGGTATGGTTGGTGTGGTTCATGCAAACTCACCACTTGATGCCGTTCAGAGATTTATAGGAAAAATTGAACTTGGAATAATTCCAAGTATTTTGGATACTGTTGTGTTTGTAAAAGATGGTGGAATCACCAAGGTTTATGAGCTCGAATTAAAAGTCAAAGTTCCAACTGGAATGACAGAACAAGATTTGGCAAGACCAGTTATTGAGATCTGTGATTTTGAAACTAATAATCTGGAATATGAGATTTACACATTTGGAGAAGAGAATGTGATTATTCCTGTGACCAAGAAACATAAGAAATTAGGAATAGAACGTTTAGCTGAAGAAAAAATAATTGATAAACTAAAACGATTTGATTCAAATCCACAAGTTGAATTTTTGAGTGACTCAAGAATCAAGATATATGTTTCTAAAGACTCTATCCCTGGAATAATTGGACGTAATGGAAGTACAATCAAAGAGTTGGAAGCAATGTTAAGTTTACATATTGATGTTGAAGAAATTGAACCGTTACAAAGTGATGAGACTAAATTGGATTCAGACTTTGGTATACCATTTGATTTTTCTGAATCACGAACATCATTACTTTTAGATGTTGGAAAAAAGTATTCTGGTAATTATGCCGATATACACGTAAACCAAGAATTTCTATTTTCTTCAAGAATTGGAAGAAAGGGTCAGATTAAAATTCTTAAACGTTCTAACGATGGAAAAAAATTAATCAGATTTGCTGATTCAAAAAACAGTATAGAAATTATGCTTAAAAATCGTTAAAATTCTTTACAATTTTTGGATTTGATTTTAAAAATGTGATGAATTTGCGTATCTGTCTTACAGTTTTTGCATTTAGATGGTGTTCGACTCCTTCCGCATCTTGATTGGCAATTTCTCTACCAATACCAAGTATTTCAAAAAAATCTAATAATGTTCCGTGCTTTTGACGAATTGTTTCTGCTAACTGCTCACCTGTAGGAGTTAGTGATATACCATGATATTTTTCATAGTATAGATATCCATTCTTATCTAGTCGTTTCAGCATTTTTGTAACACTTGGCGCACTGACATTCATGTATCTTGAAATATCCAACGTTGTGGCATATCCTTTCATATCAACTAATTCTCCAATAACTTCCAAATAATCCTCCATTCTTGCACTTTTTTCTAATTTTTCAGATTCATGTGCGGCTTTAATAAAATCCAATCTTTTGGAACTTTGCTTTTTCATATAGGTTAGTCTAACTACTTTCTGATATAAATTCCATAAGTTTGTTACAAATACTTGACATATGTGTAATTCAATTTGATCACTGATTTTTAACTAATCTTCTTGAAATGTATAGAAAATGTCAGAATTAATGAAGAAACGAATAGAGAAACTCAAACTTATGAGAGAATCAGCTAACAGACGTTCCAGTCTTTATTCAGATATTACAAAAATTGATGATAAAAATACGGGAAAATCATTAGGCTCATTGAACAGGGCTTCTGCACCTGGCAAAAAATTACAAAAATTTGGTTTTGTAATGCTTTGGATACCAGAACCAACCGGAGTAACTGTTGCTGTTGGTGCACCTATGATTCTAGCTGGAAGATACTTGGAAAAAGTATACAATGGTGCAACACTCAAAGATATTGGCAGTAATACTAAAGAAACAATGTCATCAATACAACAATTCAAAAATCATATGAATTCATCTTAGTTTTTATCTTGTAATAATAATCTAAAAATGTGCCAACCAGATTCCAAGTTTTAATTCCAATAGGTATTGCAGCATTAATTGTTGGTGTTGCGGGTGTTGCTACACTACCAGCAGAAATCAAATTAGAACAAGTTGAATTTCCACGTGGAACAATAATGGTAGATGATAAAATATTAGAAGTGCAGATAGCTGATACTGAACCACGAAGAGTTCGTGGTTTAATGTTCCAAGAAACATTGCCAATGGATCAAGGAATGTTATTTGTTTTTGACGAGTCTGGACCAAAATCAATGTGGATGTTAAACATGCAATTTTCAATTGATATACTATGGTTTGATGAAAATGGAAATCTAGTTTCTATTTCATATGATGTTCCACCATGTAAAACTACTACAGAAATCATGACATGTAATTCTGAAGGAGCTTCTACGGATAATGCAAAATATGCATTGGAAGTTACAGCAGGATTTGTTAATGAATTCCAAATAAATGAAAATTCTAAACTTAAACTAATTTCAATTTAATGAATATTATGAAAGTTTCAAAAATTTCTGCAATTACAATTTTTACAAAAAATATGAAAAATTCATGTATGTTTTACTCTAATATACCAAAATTTGAATTAACATATGGAGGACCTGATACAAATTTTTCTACATTTCGGATTAGTGAATCACCAGAGATGTTTCTTAACATAGAATTATCTACAAGTAATTTGAAGAATGAGAACATATCTGATAATGATTATTGCAGAATTATTTTCCATACAGAGGATGTGGATGCATTATATTATTACTTGAGAAATGATGATACTGTTTCTAATCTAGGAAAGTTTGAAACAAAGCCTACAGATGCAGAATGGGGGGAAAGATTTTTCCAAATGCAAGATCCTGATGGCTATCCTATTGTGTTTGCGACACCCATAAGCAAGAATGATTAAGATGAATTATGTCATCTGATTATGACTGATTTTAAAAGAATCGCAACAGAGCAATTTGAAATGAATATGGAGGTTTTAAAAAACAAACCTAATGATGTGATTGCCAGATCATACATGCTTGGCGTAATGATGGCAAAACATCTTACAGATGAACATATTCAAATGGCAAAGCAATGTGTTATGGAATAAAAAAGGATGATTACTGCTGTTCAGGCGTAATCTGTAGTGTATCTTGGTTTACTTTGTTACCAATTAGTGACAAAAATGGCATTGCATCCCATTGATACATGTATGTAGATAGGAATTGTTCTGCAGTGTTATTGTATTTTGTATAGAATTGTTCTGCTTCTGATTTGGTAGCCTCTATTACTGACATTGAAGTTTTGTTATCATTAAATGGACCACTCCAAATCATCTTTCCCGAGTTGTGCCATTCATCAATAATCAATGACAATGCAGGCATCGATGTTGCAATTTCTTCTGGTTTTGCATCTTCTTTGAAAACACTGACAAGAACAAATGGCTCTCTGTTAATTTCTTCCATAAGAAAATATCAAAATCTAATTATTAAAAACCTGTGAACTTTTCAAGATGTTGTTCTATAAAATTAGAAATTATACCGTTAGCAACACTTCCAGAAGACGACATGTGTGACATTTTGCCAATGGTTGTCGGTTAGAGATCAAGCATGCGACAATGGGTCACTAACGGTATACTGAAGTTAATTTTTACAAATTATTAAAAATACGGTTGAATTTATTTCTCTATTCTAATTTCTCATTCTATAATCTTAGAATATGAATCAAGAAACTTCAATTCATTTAATTAGTTTCCCCTAAGAATTTCCGTCATGTCTAATGGAAAAATTGCAGGAATTGCTATTGGCACACTTGCCATTGGTATTGCAATAGGATTTTTCATACCAACTGATTCTGGAATTGAACAAACTGCACCAGTACCTATGATGCAGACTGAATCAGTAGATTATGGTATTGACAAAATAACAATCGGATTCATTCCATCTGAAAAGGCAGATGCTCTCACGCCAAAAGCTGAAACACTTGCACGATTCTTGGAATCTGAATTTGATGGTAAAGTCGAAGTTGAAGTTGTTGTTCCATCTAATTATGAAACAATAATTGAAGGATTGAGATTTGGACACATCCATGCAGCATTTATGGATACAGGACCTGGCTGGATTGCACACGACAGAGCAAATGCTGAAGTTGTAATGGCTGAAGTAAAGAAAGGCAAAGTCGGATATTATGCAACAGTATGGCAGAGAGCTGATTCTAACTACTCATCTATTGATGAAGCAGTTGGAAACAAAGTTGCATTTACTAGCATCACTGGTTCATCTGGATTCATTCGACCTATGGGAACTCTTGTAGATCGAGGTTTAGTTACTGTTGAAGGTGATGATATAGTTGCATTGAAACAAGCGCTGGATAACTCATTTGAGTACCATGCATTTGGTGGTGGATACAAAGCAGCCTTAGAATTGCTTTTGAATGGTTCTGTTGAGATGGCATTTGGTTCTGACATAGCTCCTGGAAAATATCTAACACCTGAGCAACAAGCACAACTCAAAAAAGTTGACACACTTGGATTAGTACCATCTCACGTGTTTGTAGTTTCTAATGATCTATCATCTGAAACAAAACAACACTTAGTGGACTCAATGGTCAAACTCAATCACCAAGATAACAATCAAATCCTCAAAGATGTCTATGGCGCTGATGCATTGTTACCAACAACTGCTGAAATGCATATAGGAGACTTTGGACAATATCTTGATTTGTTACCTGGAATTGAACAGGCAACATTTGATAAGAAAAACTACGACGCACCAAAATAATCATTTTCCTTTTTTTTGATTCTAATTGATTATTCACGCACAATTTCTCATTCTATATTCTTAGAATAAGTGTTAAAATCATCTAGATTTATTGCCTAGATTTATGAGAAAATTCTATTAATTAAAATGAAAAAACAAGAAAATAATCCAGAGATAATTTCCACATTATCAATTATTCAAATGCGTAATGTTTCTGCATCATACGACTCTAAAAGTTCTGTTTTGAAAAATGTATCACTGAATATTCATCGTGGTACAAATTATGCAATAGTTGGTGCATCAGGATCTGGGAAATCAACATTATTAAAATTAATGAATGGCATGATGATACCAAGTGAAGGCGTAGTTCTTTACGACTATCAAAAACCAGATTTAAAAAACAAGTCATACAAAAAATCTATGGCAAAAATTGGATACATACCTCAAACTTTGGGATTAGTAAAAAATTCTACTGTAATGGACAATGTTTTGATTGGTGCGTTACCAAGATTGGATGGGTTTAAATCATTTTTCAAGATGTTCCCAAAAGATGAAATCAAGTATGCGCATGATATTCTAAAATTAGTTGGTTTAAATGAAAAGTCAGATCGGAGAGTTCACATGTTAAGTGGAGGTGAAAAACGTCGTGTTGCAATTGCACGTGCTTTGATGCAAAAACCTAGTATTTTACTTGCAGATGAAATCATTTCAGAATTAGACAGTGTTACAGCTAGAGAAGTAATGGATGTAATCAAAGACGCTCAAGAAAAATTAAACCTAACTTCAATTATGATTCATCATGATATGAATTTGGCTTTAGAATATGCAAACCGTGTTGCAGTAATCAAAGAGGGTGAGAAAGTTTTAGAAATTGGTGTTGAAGGTGAACAGATAATTGATTTTCAAACAGGTAACCTTACCCAACAAGAGATATTGGAGATGTACAATGAACCCAAAAAATAATCTCTTAATCGGTGCAATTATTGCAGTTATTGTTGTCACATCATATGATGTTGGTGTAGAACCAATTGCATTTTTTGAAGGATTACCAAATCTTGGAATTGTTGCAAAAGAGATGACAGAATTTGAGTCAGAGCATTGGGGAACTGCATTTTGGGCTATGCTTGAAACAATTGAGATGGCATTTGTAGGTACAATTATTGGTGTTGTAATATCATTACCACTTAGTATTTTTGCAGCAAGAAATATTTCAAGTAAATTTGTATATGCGCCATTACGTGCATTATTAGCAGCCACAAGAACTTTTCCGTCAATACTTTGGGCAATTCTCTTTGTAATTGTAGTAGGTTTAGGACCTTTTGCAGGAATACTTGCAATTACATTGTATACAGTTGGTTTTATCAGTAAATTGCAATACGAATCCATTGAAGCAATAGATTATGATCCTGTAGAAGCAACTAGGGCTATAGGTTTATCAAAATTACAGTTAATCCGTTATGTAATAATCCCAGAATCTGCTCCACATCTCCTAAGTCAAATACTTTACATGTTTGATTATAACGTAAGGCAAACAAGTATTCTAGGAATTGTAGGTGCAGGAGGAATTGGGTTTTACATTATCAATTATATTAAATTCTTTGAGTATGGCAAAGCTGCTGTATTCATGTTGGTTGTTTTGATTGCTGTTTTAGCAATTGATTGGGCAAGTGTAAAGATTCGTGATCGTTATATCATGAAAGCAGAGCATGGAAGACAATTAAAGACAAGTGGTTAGTAGCATGTATGGATACATGTGGCATTCTTCCTATAGTTTTACCTTCATTGTATGCAGCGAAAAATGAACTTGAGCCAATATCATGTATTGAAGATCCATCATGTATTGGATATGTCTCAATAGTGACAATTGGTGTTCTTTATGCATTGTATAGATTCCTAACTAGAGGAATGAGTAGAAAAGGACGTCGTGAGGCATTATGGAATTTTTTGTTTAGGAACAAGACCAAAAAGAATTAAATGCATATGCAATAGTGAAAAAATATGCCTGAACATGTAGATAAAAAAACAGGTAAGCGTCTATACCATGAAAACGAAACAACCCTAAATATTGAAAAAACCGTTCTGGGAAAATTTGAACCAAAGAGTGGTAAAGGTCCATCTAGTTACATGCATCGTGATTCTATTGATGAGGATCCAATGGATGTTGATCGTACACTTGATGATGATGGAAAATTGGTTTTACAACCAAAATCAAAACTGTCACTTTATGATGTAGAATACAAACTTGAAGGAATGGTCGTTGTTCCAGTTGATAAAAACACTGGCAAAGTACTAGATGAGAAACAGATTAAGGACCTACAAAAACAATTGATGAAAAATTGGAATTTTGTAGATGAGGACGAAGAGGAATAGTCTTGTGTGAAGAATTAGAAGCAATTCAAGCACAAATGCTGGCAAATGTTATAGCCAAAATGAGAAAAGAATCAAAATTAAAAGAAGAACCGATTATTGCAGTGCAGTAAATTTTTGAATTAATTTTTATTACAGTAAAAAAATCATGAATTCAGTGGGGGGTATTCCTGCTTAAAATCCAAAGAGCGTTAACTCCTGCTCTTAACGGCAGATACCACTCTGTCCTCACTACTTTTAATCTATAGTTATATTGCCCATTTGAATATTGAAAATACTTGTCATCTGAGAATTTTAGCCCCTATGAACCACGTTGTATTGAAGTGAATAATCAAAATGGTGTTAGATTTGCTGCAATAATAGATAATGATTATAATAAAATTGCAGGTGGTTTTCGTGAAGGAGTGATACCATATGAGGGCGACGAAAAAAAATTACAAGATTTTTATAAATTTGCAGTTGAAATATCGTTACGAACTGATAGTTATTCTACATCGTTGGGAGCACTAAATTACATTGCATCACGTAGAGACAAAGTAATCTTAATCAGTTTTCCATTTCCTTTAAGCAAGAAAATTCTTTTGGTTTCAGCTGAACCAGGTTTAGATATTGAAAAACTTGCTGATGTTATAGTTAAGATTTTCAGTGATGATTCTCTTGTATCTGATTAGTTATTTAATCAACCACATGAATTAATTCTTTTAATTGTCTTCTGGATTTTGGTGGTCGTTTTTTAACTGGATATCCTATGCAAAGTAATGATGTGGGTCGTAGATTTGTATCTATTATTTTTTTTACTTCATTTTCATCAAACATTCCAATCCAGATGCTGCTTAGACCTAATGCAGAAGCACCTAGTTGAGAATATGCAGCAGCCAATGTAGCATCTTGAATTGAAAATTTCATTATCACTTCTTTTGGAAAATCAAGTTTAATTCTCTGTGGGTTCATACAAAAAACTAGTACTACTGGAGTATGAACATATGGCTGATTGTTTGAAGCTTTTACTAACCGCTTTTTCTTGGATTCATCTCTAACATAAAAAATTTCAAATCCTTGATAATTTCCTGCAGTTGGTGCAGTGTCAGCCGCTGCTAGGATTTTATCAATTTTCCATTTTTCAACTGGATTAGCAGAGAATTTCCTAGTTGATCTTCTAGTAGACATTACATTAAAAATTTCAGTATTAGTTTTCTTTTTTGGTGAATCCTTGAGAATACTAGATAATAGACCTAATCTGACAGAAAAATCATTAGAGTCATTTTTTGGCTTGTATCCTTTTGGCCATGACATTTTTTTATCTATTTTCTCAACCACAATGAAAAATAGGAATATTGCTTAAAAACAGTTTTTATTTTTTGGATTTAGAGACAAATTTCTCTGTAGCACTTTTCATTAGTTTAATATCATTTTTTGTGTGTGAATCTGATATTGCTCCTAATTTTCCAGGCAGAAAGAATATTCCATCATTTGCAATCATTTCAAAATGATAGTCATGTAATTTCGTAATATCACATTTTGAAGCATCAACCGCATTAGTAATTTTGGATATTCCTATTTTTGGAAAATGTGTCATGAACAAGGAGTCTTTCCCGGTAATTATCACATCATCATCAAAAATTTTTGCTAACATTTGTTTTGTTTCTCTACCTAACCCGTTAATTTTTTCATATAATGAGTCACCTTTTTTTCTAATGGTTTCAAGATTAGTTTCTCCTGCAATCATACTTAATGGATTTGCAGAAAATGTTCCGCCTCCAATGTATGCTCTTTTAATTTTTGTATGTGTTGATGTGTTAGCATTTTCCATAATTTCCTCTTTGCCACATATTACACCAATTGGAAATCCACCACCTACTATTTTGCCTAGTGTTACAATATCTGGGTCCAGCTTCATTGTATTATAGAGACATCCATATCTAAATCTAAATCCTGTTACAATTTCATCTAACATGAATAATGAATTATTACTTTTTGCAAATTCTTGAATTGCTTTGAGATAATCCTTAGTTGCAGGTATTGCACCACCACCTCCAAGAACAGGTTCAATCACAATTCCTGCCAAGTCTTTTTTAACTGCTTTTAGTATTTGCAATGATTTTTGTATGTTATTGTATGGTATTGAAATTATATGCTGTTCATCAGTTAAGCCCTTACTTTCTGATTCATTAAATGGATAGTTAACAGTTTTTAGAAGATCAGTAGTGTATCCATGCCATCCACCATCTACTTTTGCAATAATTTTTTTACCAGTTATTGCTCTTGCCAATCTAACTGAATACATTGTTGCCTCTGTGCCAGTTGTTACGTATCGAATTTTTTCTGCAACTGGAACCACCTTTGATATTTTTTCAGATAATTTGATAGCATTTTGATTTGATGTTCCATGCATCCAACCATGTTTAATTTGCTGAATAGCACTTTTTTTAATCTCACTTCTGGCATGTCCTAGGATTAAACTCCAGTGTCCCATCCAGTAATCAACATATTTGTTTGAATCAACGTCTACCAAAAATTTTCCATTAGATGATTTTGTCACAAATGGATATGGTTCGAAAAATCTAATATTATGATGTACACCATTAATATGGAATTTTTTAGATTTTGCAAATAGTTTAGCCGATTTTCTGGTTTTTTGTTTATAGATTTCTAATGTGCTTTTCATTTCTAATTTCATCATTCAGGTTGAATATATTATTGATCGGAAATTTCATTGTTTTGAGGCTAATTTTTGTATGGTTTATATGCTCATGTGAATGCAAAAACTTTGCATACGTAACGCTTTGGCGGCGCCTTTAATGAAGTATGGCAAGATTGCCATTTTGTGATTTGTAGGCCTCCAGTTACGCATACAAAATGAGGATCTGACCACAAGGTCAAATCTGAGATGTGAAGATTATGTGCATTCCGTTAATTCCAATAATAAAAAAAAGTTGTACACAAGTGTACTTTAATAATTAAGATCAGAATCCGTTTGATCCTGACGGACCTGACTGCT
>CAYVQV010000016.1:0-15729 GCA_964454035.1 uncultured Candidatus Nitrosopelagicus sp.
GCAGTTGAAAGAATTGCTTCCGTACGATCATGTGCTAATCTAACTAAAAATCTGATACGGAGAGACCCATGAATTGATTTTTTAAATTCCTCAATTTCTTTTAATCCATTTTTACCAAAACCATGTGTTAGTGAAAGAGGCGTTTGTCGTGGAATATTAATCACGTGTAAAATTGTAATTTCTCCATTCTTTTGTTTTGCAATAGCATTAGCAATCTGAAAAAATTTAGCAGATGTTTTTTTATCAAACACAACTAAGATGCGATATTTTTTTCTTATTGATGGTCCTTGTGAAAAAACCAATGGAGCATTGTGGTCTAATTCTTGTTTTGATGTGTAAAATTTGTAGATTACAAATCCGATTAACACCCAAACAACTGCAATAATCCAACTTTCTGGATGTGTAATCAGGAGATAGATTGACAAGCCCATAGCAGTGATAATGCCAATTATAGGGACTGCAGGAAAGAATGGAGTTTTGAATCCATAGTCAACAGTCTTTTCATAAAGTCTGCGAATTGTAATTGATGCTAGATTAACTTGGGTAAACAAGAAGAGAAACATTATGCTCGCAGCAAGTGCAATGGCTGTCAAGTCTAGTGATAAGGCTATCACCATCATGATTATGCCTGAAATTATCGTTGCGACAAAAGGTGTGTGATATTTTGGATGAATCTTGCTGAATATGTGTGGAAGATTATACTGTGTTCCCATTGCAAAAGAGACTCTACTTGCAGCAAACGTTGTGGCATTAAGTGCTGAAAGCGTTGATACCAGACCACCAGCCAGAACTATCAGTGCCCCAAATGGCATAAATCTCTCTGCAGCCTCGATTATTCCAAGCTCACCAAAACTTCCAATAAAACTCCACGCCGGCATTCCAATATCATCTGGATTAAGACCTCCAATGAAGACAAATGTAAACACCACGTACAGCGTAACTACAATAGCAAGTGACAGTAGAATTGCACGTGGAATGTTTCGCTTTGGATTTTTAATTTCGTCACCCGCCTGTGAGATTATCTCATATCCCTCAAATGCAATGAATGTTAATCCCATTGCAAGTGCAATTCCAGTAATTCCCAGTGGCATAAAGTCTGTAAAATTTTCTGACCAGTTTGGATTTGCAAACGCCATTGCACCAACTGCAGCTGCAACAAGTACTCCAATTATTGCAAGTTGTGTGAATGTTATTGCGTTTCCTACTTTGCCAGTATCTGATGATCCTCTGATATTAACAAATGTAAAAATTATAATTGCTATAGCTGCAAACAGCTTGTCTATCGGGAATCCAAAATCATCTCCAATGACACCTGATGCCTGTAGAAGATAACCAAAGAATGATCCAAACGCAACTGCATAAAGACTTCCTGCAATAGTATGGCCAAACCACGCCATCCATCCACTAAGATATGCATTAGGTCTTGGCAGTCCTTGTTTTACCCATCTGTATCCTCCACCAGTAGCAGGAAATGCAGAGCCTAACTCAGCATAGGTCAGTGCAGTGAATACGGTAATCACACCATTAAGCAAGAATGCAATCATCAGGGCAGCCCCAGCCTGTGCCATTCCAGGACCAACTAGAACAAAGATTGCACCACCAATCATTGATGCAATACCAATCATTACAGCGTCCTTTAATGAAAGACTACGCACTAAGCCTGAGTTTGATTTTTCTAATGTCATGTCCGTCCCGTCTGAAATATGCTAGAATAAATCTCTATAGTATATTGAATATATTATAAAGATAAACAAATTGATTAAATTCGATAACCATAATCATGTATTATTGTGCTTATTTCTTCTTCTGATGAGGCATTTTGATAATCCTTTAGGAGATTTTCGTTAAGTTCAAAAAATGTATGTCCCCAATTGAATTTATCCATTAATTGATGTGCTAATAACTCATATCCAAGTAAAAATGCTGCAGATGATATTGCTTCAGCAGTAGTCAATTTGTTAAGTTTTGAATAATTAACTGGATTTCCAGCTAAAAGTGGTGGAAGTTTTCTTGATAAACCACTAAAGTTTTTTTCAAATACATCATCTGCAAAATTCCATGAACAATCAATTCCAGTAATTGAACGAATTTTATTTTTGTCACTAGATAAAAGAATTTTTTTGGCAAATGGATGCAGTAGTAATGTATTAGATGAGGTTTTTGTGATTTTTTTGATTAGACCAAATCTAACTAGTTTTGCAGCAGTACATTTTTTTGGATCATCTTGATTAAACATTAAAACATTAACTTTCATATTTTTATGATGAATTGGTTTTTATTTTATTTTACTCAAATGAGACATAAGATACTTTATAATAGAATTTAGTAGGCTGATCATCTTTCATTATGGTAACATTCCAATCTTTAATCTCTATTTCAGTATTAGATATTTCAGGAACAATAGTAAATTTCTCTAATCGAACATCTGGACCAGTGTAACGAACATTGTAATTTTTGCCATCAATTTGAATTAGATCATATATTGAATCTATTTTTCGAGTAGAATCATTGACAGCACAATTAGAATCTTGACCTATAATACATTGGCCACTTGAACTTGAGATTTGAATATTGATTGAAGATTCATCACCACGTGCAGCAGTGAATAATGAACCTTGAATTACTCTAGGTAGTAATGTCTGATCCTCAGATGCTTTCTCATCTAAAGAGATTAAAATTTCAGAATCTGTAATTCTGTTAAACTTATCAATAATTTTCTTTGTTGATGTTTTATCTAGAGATTTCTGAGCAGCAAATTCAGTTACAATTGATTCGTCATTTACAATGAATGTCTTACTTGCTAAACCTAGATGAGTCTGTGCAGATACTGAATATGTTCCAATACCATCAACACCACTTGCAATATCGTATTTCCAATAGAAAGTAGGTTCTGCACCACGTAAATTAATTGATTTTGTTATAATATTCACTTCATTACCATCATCAGATGTACTTGGAGATTCTATTGCAAGTTCTATACTGTCATTAAAAATAGCATTTTTAATTTGTCCTGAAATTCTTACATGTTCACCCGGAAGATATTCATCTTTTTGTAACTCTAAAATTATTTCAGGCATAGGTGCTGCATTAATCTCTATATCGGAATCATCACCTTTAAAATCACCACACCTTCCACTTTCAGACAAATAACTATTTGTTTCAAAACAACCTTTTTGTAAATCTTCATCTAAAATAAAAATATCTTCTTGAACTTCTTCATTTAGATATTTTACATTAAGAACATAAAAACCATTTTTGAAAACTAGTGGAATTACATCTATTGTTGCATTAAAATTTCCACACTCATCTATTTGTGCTGTTGCATCAAGTATACTGAGAGATGTAGTTTGTGCCATGGTTGATGCATTTTGTTCATCATAAACTGATGAAGAAGTTTTATTTTCTGTTCTATCATCTGATGGTACAATGAATATAGATTTAGCCTTTGGAATTGTTATGTAAACAAAAAATTTTGAACTATCTGCAAAATTAGTTGATGATTTTGGAATAACTTGTCCTGAAATTTTAATTTCATCTCCTAATTGATATGAATTCTTATCAACTGAAAATGTAATTAAATTATCAGGTAAAGTACACGAAGTTGATTCTCGTGAAAACTCACTATCTTCAAGATCAGGTGATAGTTGTCCATCACCTTCACCAAATACTATTGATGGCGTTGATGTACCAGCAATTAAGAGTAGAGCAAATAAGCTAATTATCGAAATTTTTACGTACATATGCCATCTATTGTCAAATTATTAAGAATAATAAATTCAGATTGAGAAAAAGTTGATCTTTTTGTTAAAGTCATACATGTTTGAAGCAAAACAATTAGAATTTACACACGAATGTATAAACAAAACGCATGATTTATCGAGATTTAGCATCACAATTTGGGCATTTTTTATTGATTACTTTTTCACCGCATTTAATACAAATTCCTTCCCCTACAGATTCTGCAAGCATTTTCTTACGTCTACCGGAATAGATCTTAATTCCTACATAGATTACTGTTGAAATGATTAAAGCGTAAATTGGGGGCAATCCTGCACCAATCAATCCTATCAATAAAAACAAAATTCCAGCAATTAATAATACATCACGTCTTTCAAAAGCCAATTATATTTTGATTACTGGATTTGATAAAAAGTTATGCCAAGACTCAGAGCCAATAATTTTCCTCATTCTAAAGTCATTACTCTAACTCGTCTTCATTGTCTGGCATTAAAATTACAAAATACACGTATTAAAAATTTAGTATGGGATTGGAGTGATTCGAACACTCGACCTCTGCGACCCAAACGCAGAATCATACCAAGCTAGACCACAATCCCAGTAAGATACAAAAATGCCCCAATTTAAGCTACACAAATAGATTTTAAATGAGTTAAAAAAATTATTCATATATGGAAATTCAAGATTACATCAAAGCAGGAAAAATTGCTGGTGAAGTACGTGAGAATACAAGAAAGAAAAATTGGATTGGCAAAACTGTTTATGAAATATGTGAAGAAGTCGAAAATGAAATTAAAAAAAGAGGTGCAAAATGTGCATTTCCTGTAAATACAAGTTTAAACGAAGTTGCTGCACACTATACTGCTGAACCAAATGATCAATT
Source organism: uncultured Candidatus Nitrosopelagicus sp. (assembly GCA_964454035.1). Lineage (GTDB taxonomy): Archaea > Thermoproteota > Nitrososphaeria > Nitrososphaerales > Nitrosopumilaceae > Nitrosopelagicus. Next base: position 4,622 of record CAYVQV010000016.1, read on the forward strand.
AACAATTTCAGATAACGATCTAGTAAAAATTGATCTTGGTGCACAGATTAATGGATACATTGCAGATACTGCAGTAACAGTATGTTATAATCCAGAATTTGATCATCTTGTTCAAGTGGCAGAATCTGCATTAAATAGTGCAATGTCAATGATCAAAGTTGGTGTTAAATCAAGTGATGTTGGTAGAACAATTGAAAAAACTATAAAACAATCTGGCTGTCTACCAATTGCAAATCTAAGTGGTCATTCACTAGAACAGTATACAATTCATGCTGGTAGATCAGTGCCTAACATTTGGTCAATTGGCTCATTTTCATTTGCAGAAAATCAAGCATTTGCATGTGAACCATTTGTAACAACTGGTGAAGGTTTAGGTTTTGTTCATGAAGGAAAAATAAAAAATATCTTTGCATTGGCATCAAGGAAAAAAACTAAAGATAAAGAAGCAGATAAAATGCTTGATTACATATGGCAAAACTTCAATCTTCTACCTTTTGCACTAAGATGGCTACTTCCTGAATGGGAAGAAAATGATGCTAGGAAATTACTAGATATTTTAATCAAGAAAAAAGCAGTTCATGCATATCCAGTATTAGTAGAAGGTAATGGACAAAGAGTTACACAAGCTGAACATACATTTATTCCAAATGAAAATGGTGTGACAATCACTACTCTGGGCCTATAGTCTCACCAAAAATTTTCTCAATTATCAAATTACCGTTACAATTATCACAATCTCCAATTGTGTTAAATACAATATCACCACTCTCAAATTTCCTAGTAATGGATTTTTTACATGATTTACACTCCAAAACTGTATAACAAGTAGTAAATTTTTTTTCAGAATCCTTCATTGTGAAACACCTAATGTATTACCAACACCAACTATCATTACAGTTTGATTTTCTTGCGTATTCTCTCGAATCATATCATGAATTTCTGTTCTAACAGATGATGCTTGATCTGCAATCTCTTTTGTCATAAGTGTTAATGCTTCATAAATTGATTGTTTTATCACAATTGCTAATATAGGAATACCATTCTTTGTAGCCACATCTTCAATTTGAAATCTATCTGTTCCAATTCCTCCCATTGCTGCACCAAAACCTCTGGCGATAGAAGCTGAGTCTTCACCTTCTAATTTTAGCGATGCATCAATCATTATCATTAGATCAGGTTTATCATGTGTGATAATCTTTTCAATGCCTTCTCCAAGTCTTCCAACAGTTGCATTTGGTCCTTCTGCTTTAACTAATAATAATTTACGACCGTTATATTCGGATTTGGCACAAACAGTTTGAAAAGAAACTTTTTGTTTCTCCTGCTCTGTCATCATTCCACCTACAACCATAGGTCCAATTCCATCACCTATTGGTTGTCCATTTTTTAATGCAGTCATAGCATCTTTGAGTGCTTCAGCTTCTTCCATAACAAAGGGAATCATCATTTGAAGTGGTAAAATTAACGGGAAGTTTTTCTGCTTTTTTGCTGTCAAGTATAGATGTCTTGTAGCTTTATGAAAGAGTTGTAATGTTGTAACAATTTCTAATAGATTATGAATTTTAGTGACTTCAAAATCTGAAACTTCAGAAAATAATGACTTAACGTGCATTCTGGTAAAATCATCTCTTGAATGAATTAAATGATTGATTTTTGGAATTATTCCATTAGGATCAAGATCAACTGGCATTATAGTGAAATATTCAAAAAAGTTTTCTAGTTTTTTTGTGGGATCACTTATTGGATTAAGTGTGTTTTTTATATAATCTATCAACTCAATTTTGGTTTCTTTTTGAAATTTTTCTAGTTTATCTATACTCTTTTTGATTTCATTTGATGAAACCATTAGTTGTATTCTTTGCCCATAAAAAACAAAAAGAATTATCGGTAAAATCCATATCAACATCATAATTGGATTTGAGTCGTCACTCATCCCAAAAAATTCATCTAAATTAAAGCTGGTTATATCCAATATTGAATCAAAAAGATTTTTCTAAATTAAATGATTCGTCGTAAATGCTCATAGATTAAAGAAAACATCAATTATGAAAAAAATCGGTAAGTAGTTTTATTAAAGTGAAATTAAATGAGACTGTAATGCCTCAAACAAAGCCAATAGTGAGCATTGAAAATGTTGTAGCATCAGCCACTGTTGACCAGAAGATGGACTTGAATAAAATTACAAAAAATTTTCCTGACGTAGAATATCATCCAGACCAATTTCCAGGTTTAGTATTTAGAATTAAAAGTCCAAAGACTGCGACACTTATTTTTACATCAGGTAAAATGGTTTGCACTGGAGCAAAGTCTGAACAAATGTCAAGAAATGCAGTAAAAACAGTAGTTACAAAATTACGTAAAGGTGGTATTGCAGTAAAAAAAGATGCAGTTGTTACAATTCAGAACATTGTTGCATCAATTAATCTTGGTGGAAAAATTCATTTGGAGCAAGCAGCTAGAACACTACCTAGAAGTATGTATGAACCAGAACAATTTCCAGGACTAATTCATCGAATGCTTGATCCTAAGACAGTGATTCTACTATTTTCTTCTGGAAAATTGGTTTGTACTGGAGCAAAAAAAGAAGAAGATGTCTATAGATCTGTAAATAATCTACATTCATCATTAGAAGAAAAAGAACTAATGAAATATGACTGAAATTATTTGATTTTTGTTCCAGATGGAACAATATCATCAACAGTTAGCCAGTATGGTTTATTGTCAATGTCTGCAGCTAAAAGCATTGCGTTAGATTCAACTCCAGCTAGTTTTTTTGTTTCAAGATTTGCAACTACAATTACTGTTTTCCCTACAAGTTGTTCTGGATCATAATATTCTGCACCACCAATAATAACAGTTCTTATTTCTTCATCTAGAGATATAGTTCCTTTTATAATTCTAGTTTTCCCAGGTATTTTCTCAGTAGATTCAATTTTTGCAACACGTAGATCTATTTTTGCAAAATCATCGTATGTAATTTCTTCCATAATGTATAATTTTTTTAACACTATAAAATCAATTTCTTACTAACCCTAATATTTTCGAATTATGTGTATCTCCTGTGGGTAAAATTACTGTTTCTGTTGATCTGAACGTTTCAATAGACAAAGTTTGGGATATTATTTCAGATCTAGATAATGAGCCCAAATTCTGGAAAGGTACTAAAGAAATTAGAAATATTTCTAGTAATGAGAATATTGTTAAACGTGAAGTAACAATCGCATTCAGAGACCAGAAATGTATGCAAGAAGTTACTATTTTGCCTAAACAAAAAATTGAAGCAAAATTTACCAAGGGAATAATCATAGGTAAAAAAATTCTAAATCTTAAGGAAACACAAATTGGTTGTAATTTAGAAGCAATCTGGGAAATAAAACTTTCAGGTATGATGGGAATGTTTACAGGCATGATAACAAAACATATTCAGAGTGGGACAGAACAAGCATTACAAGCAATAAAACAGGAAGTGGAGAATTAATCAATGGATATTGCAATTGATGTTTTTAATTATATTTTTACAGCTATACTGTGTGGAGTATTTCTAACCTGGATGCATCTTATTCCCTCTATGTACAAATCTTTTACAAAAACTCCATATCTTGACAAATTTGAAAATACATCTAATCAAACTCCTAAAGTTTCAATAATTTTACCTGCTAGAAATGAAGAGAAATTTATTGGAAAATGTCTTGAATCATTTATACAACAAAATTATGCGAATTATGAAATAATGGCAATTGATGATTCATCCGATGACAGTACATGGGAAATCATAGAGAAATATGCAAAAAATAGTAAAAAGGTTATTCCCGTAAAGGCAAAACCAAAACCTGATGGATGGATGGGAAAAAACTGGGCATGCATGGAAGGTTTTAAACGTGCAACTGGTGATTTAATGTTATTTACAGATGCTGATACACGATATTCAGAAAAAGTAGTCTCACATGCTGTTGCACATCTACTATCAGAAAAATTAGATGTTCTAACAGTTATCCCTAGATTACTTTGTCTTGATAATATTACAAAAATTACACTTCCTATGTTATCAACATTTTTACATTCGCGTTATTCTGCACTAAACGTCAATGATCCAAAAAAAGGAATTGGATATTTTTTTGGAAGTTTTTTTATCATAAAAAAAGAGATATATGAAAAAATTGGCACACATGAAAAAGTAAAACATGAAATTATTGAAGATGGTGCATTAGGAAGAATTACCAAAGAATCAGGATTTGCATTAAAAATGGTGAGAGGAGAACATTTACTTGATGCAGTTTATTCAAGGAGCTCAAAAGAAATGTGGAACGGACTAGAAAGATTAATGGTACCTTTGTATCATCAAAATAAATCACAAGGAATAGGAGTATTTTTTGCAGTTTTATTCATACTTTTCATTCCAATTGTCTTTTTGATATATTCTCTAGTTTTTATATCTCCCACTCACTATACCTCATTTCTTCCACTATTGTTTTCTTCAATTATTTCAACAAGTGCTATTTTCATAGCAGCATTTATGGAAACCAAAATGGGTTTAAATTTGAAATCTGTATTTGCACTATTTGCACCAATTGGTGGTTTAATTGTAGTTTGTGGTTTTCTTTCGGGAATTTTACAGGCAAACAAATCATCTGCAGTTTCATGGAGAGGACGAAAATACAGTGTTAAAGAATTTTCACAAAATTATATCAAACTTTGAATCTATACAGTGTGTAAAAAATAGTAAGGAATATACGCATATTAAATTTGATCTCGATGATGGCAAATAATGGAATAGTGATTGGTGGAAGTATAGCAGGTGCTGCTATAATTATCGCTGTTTTTATTTCATTAAATTCAATTACAGAAAATTCCGAATCAAGTTTTACAATTACAAATGGAGATCATATAGAGAAATTTGGTGATGTAACATCAGAACGTCAAATGTCACTGATTCAACTTTTTCAGAAAGCTGAACCTGCAGTGATCCAAGTAAATACTAAAAAAATTCCAAATGAAAATCTAGAAGGAGAAACACCTGGTAGTGTTGGTTCAGGTTTTGTATATGATGAAGATGGTCATATAATTACTAATCATCATGTAATTGATGATGCAATTAAGATCACTGTAACATTTCTTGATGGTGAATCATATGCAGCAGAAATTGTTGGAAGTGATGCTGATTTAGATTTAGCAGTTTTAAAAGTCAATAGTAGAAACAGTTACTTACATCATTTAGAACTGGGAAGTTCATCTGAATTAAAAGTTGGACAGCAAGTAGTAGCTATAGGAAATCCATTTGGTCTTTCAGGTTCAATGACATCTGGTATTGTTAGTCAAATAGGAAGATTACTCCCACAAGAATCTGGGTATTCAATTCCAAATGTTATTCAGACAGATGCTGCTATAAATCCAGGAAATTCAGGTGGACCTTTACTCAACATGAATGGAGATGTTGTAGGAATTAATACTGCAATTCAATCTGAAACTGGAGAATTTACTGGCGTTGGTTTTGCAATACCATCAGATACTGTAAAAAAAGTCGCACCTATTCTAATTGAAGAAGGTGGAGTAAGACATCCTTGGATTGGAATTTCTGGTATTGACATAGATTATGAATTAGCAGAAATTAGAGGATTAGATAGCACAAAAGGATTCCTGGTAGTTTCAGTTTTAGAGAATAGTCCTGCAGATAAAGCTGGATTAGTTGGCGTAGAAATAAGAAAAGAGATCGATGGGAGAGAAGTTCCGATGGATGGAGACATAATTATCAAAATTGATGGAAAAGTAGTTCGAAAAATAGCTGATATACTTGTACACCTACAAATGGAGAAAATAGTAGGTGATGAAATGATATTAACTATACTCAGAGATGGTGAAATAATGGATAAGACGATTTTCCTAGGCGAAAGACCAAGTAATTAGACATATCTACAAAATTAAATACTCGTTACCGAGATTTTTTCTATTGAGTAAACTTGAATTTGATTTTGAATCATATAATAAAATTAAGGATGGATATGAACTAACTAAAGAAGATGCATATCAATTAGCAACAAATTTTCAATATACATCAAATAGATTATTTGAAACTGCAGCACAACTGAGAAATAAACATAAAGGAAATGTTGTAAGTTTTTCTAAAAAAGCTTTTTTCAATATTGTAAATCTTTGTAGAGATACATGTGATTACTGTACATACAAAGCAGAACCAAATGATACAAAATTATCTTTGATGAATAAAAAAAATGTAAAAGACTTGGCAAAACTTGCAAAGAAATACAAATGCACAGAAGCACTTTTTGTAACAGGAGAAAGTCCTGAACAAAAATATCAAGAAGCAAAAGATTGGTTAAAACAAAATGGATTCTCATCTACAGGAGAATATCTAGCAGATTGTTCTGAAGTAGTATTAAATGAAGGAATTTTTCCACATACAAACGCAGGAAATCTCACAAAAGAAGAAATGAAAATTCTTAGAGAAACAAATGTGAGTATGGGTCTAATGTTGGAAAATTCAAGCAAAAGATTACGAGAGAAAGGAATGCCACATCATGATGCACCAAGTAAAGAACCAGCAACAAGAATTAATGTGCTGAAAAATGCAGGTGAATTAAAAATACCAATGACTACAGGGATATTAGTTGGTATAGGAGAAACCATTTACGAAGCAATTGATTCAATTTATGCCATTAAAAATATTCATAAGAAATTTGGAAATATTCAAGAAGTTATTTTACAAAACTTTCATCCAAAAAAATACACATCTATGAAAGAGCATAAAACGCCAGAAATATCCTATTTCAAATCAATAGTTGCTCTATGTAGAATTATCATGCCAGACATGAATATTCAGATACCACCAAATCTTTCCCACAAAAATTACCATGAATTCCTTTCAGTTGGAATAAATGATTGGGGTGGAATTTCACCAATAACTAATGATTACGTTAATCCAGAATTTTCATGGCCACAAATTAAAAATGTAGAAAAGAGATGTATGACTCATAAGTTTAAACTAAAAGCAAGATTCCCCGTGTATCCAGAATTTGTGTCAGCAATTACTAGTGAATTAAGAGATCGAATGTCTTTAATCGCAGATGAAGAAAATTATGTTAAAGAGGATTATTGGAAATGAGTGATCAAATTACAAAAGTAGATGGGTTGTTAAAATATGCAGACCCCATAATTTCACATATTTTAGATAGAGCAGTTTCAGAAAAAGAGATTTCTGAAAAAGATGCAATAGAACTTTTTGAAGCTGATGGAATTGATTTCCATTTAGTTGGTATGGTATCTGACATTTTAAGAAAAAGAAGAGTTGGAGATACTGTAACTTATGTTGTAAATCGAAATATCAATTTTACAAATGTTTGCATTAAGCAATGTGGATTTTGTGCATTTAGTAGAGACTTTAGAGAAGAAGAAGGATATTTTCTGCCAATTGATGAAATACAAAGAAGAGCAAAAGAAGCATACAGTTTAGGTGCAACAGAAGTATGTGTCCAAGCAGGATTACCACCAGATATGGAATCTGGATTATATGAAAATATTTGTAAAGGAATTAAACAGGTAGCACCAGAAATTCATATTCATGGATTCTCACCTGAAGAAATTCTTTATGGTGCAACTAGATCAAATATTTCTCCAAAAGAATATCTAATTAGATTAAAAGAAGCTGGAGTAGATACAATCCCTGGTACTGCTGCAGAGATCTTAAATCAAGAATTAAGAGATAAAATCTCTCCTGGAAGAATAAATGTTTCAGAATGGATTGATATAATTAAAACTGCCCATAAAATGGGCATAAAATCAACGTCGACTATAATGTTTGGTCATTTGGAAACAAATGAACAAAAAGCAAATCATATAGCAAAAATTCGCGAAATACAAAAAGAAACTGGTGGATTTACAGAATTTGTTCCATTAAATTTTATATTTTCTGATGCACCAATGTATAAACATCAATTACATGAAGGAATCAAAAAAGGTGCTAATGGAAAAGATGTTCTACTAATGCATGCAGTTTCAAGAATCATGCTAAATAATCATATCGATAATATTCAGATGTCATGGGTTAAAGAGGGTCAAAAATTTTCACAGTTATTGCTTAACTGGGGGGCAAATGACTTTGGTGGAACTCTGATTAATGAAAGCATATCAACTGCAGCAGGTTCAGAACATGGGCAACTACTAAAACCAAAAGAAATTAGACATCTAGTTCGTGACATAGGTCGCATCCCTGCTGAAAGAAACACTACATATAAAATCCTAAAATCATTTGAAAAAGAACCTGAAACCGTTGAATCGTTAGATACTATAGAAAATACAGAAAAATTTGGTTCCTATTTTGAATTAATCAAAATTAATAAATTCAAATATAAAAATCCAAGATAATTTTTTAGACTAATAAACTTCCTAGATATATTACAAATGCTACTGCAAGTCCAATTCCAATAGGTCGTGGAATGTATTTTCTAAATCCTATAAATAAAACCAGACTAAATGCAATCATTATATAATAATTCGAGAATGCATCTGCTGAAACAGGAATTCCAACAATTGTTGAAGCAACACCTAGTATAAGTAAAATATTGTAAATGTTACTTCCTACAATATTACCAATACCAATGTCTGTTTGTTTTTTTGCAATAGCAATAACTGACGTAATTAATTCAGGAAGTGATGTTCCAATTCCAACTATTACAACTCCTACAACTAACTGAGAAAGACCCAAACTTTCAGCAATTGCTACAGCCCCATTAACTGTAAAATGCCCACCAGAAAATAGTAGCACTATACCAATTCCTAATAATACAAATGCCTTGGGAAATGTATCTATTCTATATTTTGTTAAGAATAATTCTCCTTCAATATGCTCATTTTCTATATTTTCGTTCTCCGTAACTCTTTGTTTCTTTACAGTTCTAATTGTGTAAATTGTAAATCCAATTAGTGCTGCTATTAGAATGAGACCATCAATCTGGGATATTTCACCATCAACTGACATTCCTATAACTAGCAACGATACACCTATCATTATAGGAACCCATTTTTTGACAGTAACCTTACTCATTAAAAGCGGAGTAAATATTGCAGAAACTCCAATAACCAAACCAATATTGCTAATATTACTTCCAACTATATTTCCCAAAATTAATTCTGTATGTGAATTAAATGCAGCAAGTATAGCAGCAGCCAATTCTGGAGTAGATGTTCCATATGCTACAACTGTCAAACCTATTATCATACTACTAATTTGAAGCTTTCTTGCTAGTGAGACACCACCAGAAACTATGGCATAGCCTCCAATGCACAAAATTACTAAGCCTGCTACTACTGATAGAACGTCAATGACTTCCACAACAAATACTCAAAGATGTCTTGTTTAAACCAGATAACTTGTTCAAATTTTACAAATACAACAACCAAAGTAGATCATGTTTTCTGCAAAACCATGTTTAGTAAAACTGATCATATAGCTCAATAAATCCATAATCAATATTAATATGGTAAAGTACGGTACTATACCGTATATGAGAGCAAGATTGACATATGTGCCAGTAGAAGTAGCAGATCAATTTGATGATTTCATTATACAGAGAGGTGAACAAGTATTAGACACAGTAAAGGCACGAACTAAAGACTTCAGCACACTTTCATTGTTAAAACTTCTATATCAAGTAAAAACTAAAGAAATGTCATTTTCTGAGCTATATTCAAAATCAAATATTAGAATGAAAAAATCATTTCTTAATTATTTACATTTATGTATAAACTATAACTTCCTAGAAAAAAATGCAGTTGGACCAAATATGATTTATTCTATTACAGAAAAGGGACAAACAATGTTAGAATTATTCATACAAAAAAAGAGTAATTAAGCAAAAATAATCATTCTAAATGTGCAAGACCAAAATTTTCCAGACTCTGAGATTTACGAAACAGAAAAAATCAAATATAAAAATCCAATAATTTTTGCTGGTTTTGTTGGTGCTGGATTATCAGGAACATTATCAATAAATCACATAATTAATGAATTAAATATGAAAGAAATCGGATTTATGCGATCCAAATATCTTCCACCATCAACTGTATTTATTCAAGGAATGTTAAGGCATCCATTTCGATTTTATTCCAATAAAAATGGAAGTATATGTGCAATAATTTGTGAAATAATAATTAATCCGGATGGACTTTACACAATTGCTTCTAGTATTTTGGATTGGGCTGAAAAAAAAGGATCAAATGAAATAATAATTTTAGATGGTGTTGCAAGCAAAAAACATGATAACAAAGCATTTTGTGCTGCAGAAGTAGATTTGTGTAGAACCATGGAAGAAATTGGAGTGAAAATGATACCACAGGGTTTCATCACAGGTATTGCAGGTGGAATTTTAAATGAATGTTTAATTAGAAAAATTCGTGGTGTAACACTTTTGGTTAAGGCAAATGAAAATGTTCCAGATCCACTAGCAGCGGTAACTCTAGTGGAAGCAGTAAACAAAGCATATGGAGTTGGAATTAATACTGAAAAGTTAAAAAAACATAAAAAACAAATAGGTTTAGATTTCCAAGAACTGTCAGACAAGTATACTGAACATAAAAAAGTGGATTCAAATATGTACATGTAGAGGTAGAAAATAGATTGGAAATAACGTACAAAAAAGCAGGTGTAGATATTTCTGAAATTAAAAAAAGCCAATATGCAATAGGAAAATTAATTTCATCTACACATAATTTACAAAAAAAGGCAAAAATGACTCATGGTTTTGGGCATTATGCAGGAATTGTTGAAATTCCTGGTGGAAAATTATTGGCTACACATACTGATGGAGTTGGAACAAAAGTCATAATTGCAAATATGATGAAGAAATATGATACAATCGGTATAGATTGTATTGCAATGAATGTAAATGATATAATTTGCATAGGTGCAACACCAATTTCATTTGTAGATTATATAGCTGCAAATAAAAATAATCAAAAAATATTCAAACAAATTGTATCAGGATTGGTCAAGGGTGCAAAAAAATCAGCAATGCCAATTGTAGGAGGAGAAACTGCAATCATGCCAGACTTGATTTCAGGTAAAGGTTTTGGGTTTGATCTTGCAGGAATGGTTGTAGGGA
>CAYVQV010000017.1:0-15282 GCA_964454035.1 uncultured Candidatus Nitrosopelagicus sp.
CTTGCTGAGCATACGCTGTTGATAAGGCACCTGTTGCCGTCATAGCGACTGCAGCCATAAGTATTAGAGCATACTTATGGTTTCGAGATTTCATTGATCAAAATCGCTGGATGAATATATTTAAGATTTAAGATACAAAATACATCTATAGTGTAAATTGATATAATTTTATATATTATGATAATAACATAGAATAATGAAATTATGTTATCAAATATGGTCTCAAATGTGTAAAAGGTGTAATAGTACTTGAAAGATGATAAACCCAAATTATCAATATTTGACACGTTTAAGACTAAAAGAACACAGATAACTGGTGAAGCGTCTAGGCAGAGATCAATAATTCAACATCTCACAGATTCTACAACTTCAGCGTCCAAAACTAGAACATCTATTTCACAAAAAATTGCAGAAGAAAATGGTATTAAATGGAAGAACATCTATTCTGGTGTTTTTAGAGATCTTGATGAAATTTTAATCCCATTAGGAATAGTAGAAGAAGAAGGAAGACTTCCTTTGAAAAGAGGACCAAAAGCACTTCAACAAAATGGAATGCCATTTTATCATTTAACAAACAAAGGACTTCTTGTTGCACTATCACTTGAAGAAGTACAAAATAGAAACAAAATACTAGATCAAATTATTTCAAAAACTAGCGATGCGGAAAAGGAGAACTTTATAATTATTCAAAAATTGATTTTAATTGCACCTACATTTGGATATTCATTTTTTGAGCGATATATCAGAAGTTTTTGCAATGGTAAAATCCCTGATCTACTTCCTTTTACAATTTCAAATCTTAAAGAATCTGCTGATAATTCGACAAAGATTCAGATTGAATTTCTAGAAGGTTTTTCAAGACTACAAAAAACTGAACGTGAAATTACCATAAATTTTCTTAAAAAGATTGAATAAGGAAAAACCAACGTTCTCGCAAACATTTAAAATTACATAAAATCGAAAAAAATCAAATGGGTTCTGGAAGTTCACAAAAGATCTTTACTACTGTAAAATCCTTTAGTCAAAGGGGAAAACTTCTCTCAAGGACAGATCTTCAGACTTTGGCAGAATCTAGGGATTTGGACGAACTTGTTACAAGAGTGAAAAATACAAAATATTTGGATTCTGTTTCTAGTATTTCAAAACCATATACAGCTGAAAAAATTGAAGCTGCAATGCGAATACATCTTGCGGATGTTCAAAATTCGATTACTAAATCTTCAGGAGGTTCTAAGGTTCTAGTTGCATATTTTCAGAAATTTATGATAACTAATTTGAAATTAATTTTAAAAGGAAAAGCTCTGGGTAAATCACAAGAGGAAATTGAATCGCATGTAAATTTGCATGCTGAAGAATTAGTAAAACAGAGAGATGTTATTTTAAAGGCATTAATGGCTAAAGACTTAGAGGAAGCAGTTTCAAATCTTGGCTCACTTCCATTTTCAGCAGATATTACAAAGGCAGTTACATTGTATAATGAGACAAAAAATATCCAGGTATTTGATGCATATTTCGATAAAATCTTGTATCAGAACATAAGTAATGCAGTAAGAAATTCAGGTGATCAAGATGTTAGCCATATCTTTGGAATGGATATTGATTTTTACAATATAATGAGTGTTCTTCGCGGACATTTTTGGGAACTAGAAGATCAAAAGATTGAAGATTTGTTAGTAACACCAACAGTAACAACTCCAAAACATCTTTTAGAACGAATGACTGCTGCTGAAAGCATTAAAGATGCACTTGATGAGCTTTCAAGTACAAGATACAAAGATTTGATTCCAGAAACTGAAAATGATGTTGAGATAATTTCCGAATTTGAACATTCTTTGGAAATGGCAACTTACAAAGCTGTAAATGGTTCATTTTCAAAGATGTTTAGCTTTGCAACAGTTGTTGCAATTTCTAAATTAATTGCATATGAAGTTAGAAATATTGCTGCAATTGCATTTGCCGTTGAGCAAAAAATTCCAATTGAAACGACAATGGCCAAATTGATTATTTCTGAAGAATGATTATTAAATGACAGATAAAATGCAACAAAAAAATTTTCTAACTTATGATGTTCTGGTAAATACCGTTTGGGTTAGTACCATATTGGCGTTAATATTGACATTACCATCACTTGGAATTTTCCTTGGTGTATTTTTAGAAACAAGTAATTGGTTAGTTGGTGCATTATTGGCATTTGGAATTCATTTTATAATTTTGGCATTTTCAGATAAAATTTCTAATTTTCTTTTAAAATTTTCATTTTTTGAAGGTAAATGCATATTTTCAGAACCACTATTTTCAAGTGATTATTCGACATTTGAGACTGATGAGGAAAATATCAAAATACTTGCGAATCAAAATAAAGGAAAAAAACAGATTGAAATTCATAGTTACTTACTTGAACATCAATTATTTCATCAGATTGTAAATAGAAACTCAGATTGTATTTCTCACAATAAATACACTCGTGTTTTCTAGATTCTGAGATAAACACCTTTAAAACATGGTGGTAATCAATTCTATCCTATCATGATGGGAGATCGAGACTTTAGAACAGTTATCAAAAATTCTATAGAATCTGTTGGTAAAGAACTTGATTATAAAATAGATATAGAAAACTTGGATAAAATTCATCTCGGGGAAGTTACTAAATGTCTAAGAAGATCTTATTTTGATAGAACAGATCCAGCAGAACCAGAAAGAACAAGATTTTCTGATCTTATAGGAGGAATGTTCCGTAAATTAGACTATGGTTCGATATCAGCTACTTTTGATCTCAAAAATGGAGCTAGTCTAGAAGGTCAATCAGATATGATTGCTGATGATGTTGTAATGATATTCAGATCTGTATCGGAATTTCCTGAAGATCCATATGCAAAGGACATTCTATATCTCAATGCATGCCTATGGATTTATGATAAAATTGATGGAATAATAGTATACATTGATGGACATGGAAGAGAAGGTTCATTTTCCCTTACAAAAGACAAGAAAATGTTTGAAGAACTTGTTAGACGTGTTCAAACATATCGTACACTTCTAAATGATAAGAAGTTACCACAACTTGAACCATCTACTGAATGTTCAACCTGTCAGTATTATGAGCGATGTTTTACCAAGAAAAAGAGAAATGAGAAAGATGTAATACATCAAATACTTGGAATGGGAAAAGAAGTCCGAGACTAAAGTTAACACTAACAAAAATTTAAAAATAAAAAAGAAGTAATCTTTTTTTTTGTTTTATTCGGCTGGATCTGGATGTCCTTTGCCTCTAAGAGCAAATGTTACAACTGCAAGTGCAATTGCTACTCCTATTGCTGATCCATATGCTGCCATTCCTGCTTCTGCCATTTGAAAAATTGATCTAGGTATAGAATATAATCATGATGGATAGATTTTTCTATTTTTTACAAAATATCATAATTTTGAAAAATTGTTTAAGTTAACACTAACAAAAATTTAAAAATAAAAAAGAAGTAATCTTTTTTTTTGTTTTATTCGGCTGGATCTGGATGTCCTTTGCCTCTAAGAGCAAATGTTACAACTGCAAGTGCAATTGCTACTCCTATTGCTGATCCATATGCTGCCATTCCTGCTTCTGCCATTTGAAAAATTGATCTAGGTATAGAATATAATAGTGATGTTAGATTTTTTCTATTTTTTACAAAATATCATAATTTTGAAAAATTGTGATACAATTAATTCTGATAATCAAATTCAAAATAGGCGTCATTTTCTTGTCCTGCAGTCATTGAACTTAGATTGTAAAATGCTTCAGCTGTAACCCTCCACTGAACAGAGTTATTTTCTATTGCATTCCAAAATTCTGGCGAATTTCCTGAATTTTTAATTGTAAATTCATCTTTAATTGAGGTTGGATATCCATTTAGAATTGGGTAATAATTAGAACCTCCAGCAATTGTCACATCTGTATCTCTATCTCCTATACTTTTAGAACCAATTTTCAAGTCATCACCATATACAGTATATTTTATCATCTGAAGCATGACTGTTTTGTAATTTGGATTAGTTACCTTGAATGTAATTCCCATGTATGCAGTATTGTCCAAAACTTCAACTATAGTCACATCCTCTAATTCTAACACTAATGATTGAATATTAGGTGCATTTGAAGGGGATGATGAAATTAGGCTTCCACCAGAAACATCATCAATAATTCCACCAAAACCTACTATTACGATAATTACAGCAAAAATTCCAACTACTCCACTAACAACTATTCTAGGGTTCAATATTATGTTAAATTTCTAACATTTCATAAAGGTTGGGTTAAAATGCATATAGTTCTTAATTACTACTAGTATTATGCAGTATTTTCAAGCAGTACAAGCAGGTAAAAAACGTGCAAATGAATCACAGATGAAATTATTTGACATTGCAGGATTTGCAATGCTTACCCTTACAACTAAAAAGATCGATGGGAAATTTTTTCCAGTTGGTGAGGAAAATTATGTATCTGCAATCAAAAAACCTGAAGGATATGTAGTCATTCTAGTTGATGAAGACGGTTATACAAAGACACAGTCAAAGGATCTTGAAAAAAATGAGGCATCTAAAATCTTTAAAAAAATCATAGAAACTGGAATCAAAGAATATTCTGAAAATGAGATTATTATTTGGACAGAAAAATTTCCAGCAGTTCAAAATGAGTTAAAGTAGAATTATTTTTTTGGTAAGATTATCTCAGTGCCTACATTCAGACCTTTTATTGCCTTTTCCAATGTCTTAATATTTGAACCTATTACACGAGTTTTGATTTTTGAGCGTTCAATGATTTTTAGTGCTACTATATCCATCAGATCATATCCACCAGCTACTGAATCCTCATGAACTAACATACTCCTGAGTTTTTTTATCTCAATTCTTTTAAATTTTTTAGCCTTTTTGTTCTTGTTAGGATCAGAATCATAAATTCCATCAACATCCGTTGCATTCAAAAACTGAATTGCATTAGTTTTTTCAGCAATTAATGCAGCTGCGCCGTTTGTACTCTGACCAGGATTTAAGCCTCCTGCCACAACAATTAAGCCACTATCAACAGCATTTTTTGCTTCTTTGAGGGATGTGGGTGGATGTGGATATGCTTTATCCTTTAGAGCATAAATCAAAAGTTTTGCATTTAATCTTGATATTTCAATTCCAAGCTCATCAAGCGTGGATTCGTCAGCTCCAGAAGAACGAGCATGTGATATGTAATGTCTTGCAATTTTTCCTCCACCTGCAATTATAATTGGCTGATATGATTTGCTAATCTTTACAAGAAATCTAGCATAATCCTTTAGAAGTTTGATATTTTCAACTCCAAAAATTCTTCCAGAAAATTTTATGACAATTCGTTTTTTCATTTTTTCAATCTATTAAGAACTGATTTTGCAGCAATTTCAACTTTTTTACGATTATTAGCAGGGGTATAAACTCTGAGAATGTTCATAATTCTAGACATAGAATAAACTAATGGTATTTTAGATATAGGAATTTCTTGTGCAGTAACTTGTTTTGACTCTCTTTTGGTAAGAATGACTGACTTTGATTCTTTTTTTGATGGTGTTAGTGGTATTGATGAAGTAATCGACGTATCTATGAATATTTGATTTGGGTCAATTTTAGATTTTTTGGCTATTTTTTCTTTAAGTTCCTCAAGATTCTTTTTTCCTAGATTATGATTACTAGTAAGTGATCTTTCAAATACACACTTGAATAATCTGCGATTTTGATAATCGTTAGCAATTTTCTTTGCTGCTTTTAGTTCAAGATTTTTTTCTGGAAGTGAGATAAGTTTCTCTAAAATAACTTCGTCAGTTAGTTTTACATATTCATTCATATCAAGTGAGGAAAGGCCCAATTCATCATCTGCTAAACTCATTGCTTCAAGCAACATTACTTCTCCTGAGCGTACAGTTTTATGAAAATATACAGCCTTAAACATTTGAAATCTGGAAATCATCATAGTTTCAAAATTTACTAATGCAGAGCTGTCTAATGCTAGTTTTTTACCATAAACATCTAGTGAATGAGTTAGTCTATTATGATCTATTTTTGCATGTTCTGCACCAGTGAAATAGCCATCACGTAAAAGATAATCCATCATATCTGCACTTAAAGCACCTGAAACAATTTCATTCATGAACTGTAATTTGCCTTGTCCAACTGCTAAATTATGAATTAGTTTTTTGTTATACCCTGAACTTGTGATAATATCACCAATTTCTGAGTTTAAAATTATTTGTTTACCAATTTCTTCATGACTAATTTGGTTTTTTCTCTGCAAAACTTCCTCAAAGAGATGTGAAAATGGACCATGACCTATATCATGAAGTAATGCAGCAAATCGAATATTTTGAATGTCATCATTTGACATTATTCCTTTCGCACGAAGTGATGTTGCAGCCATGGATGCAATGTGTAACACACCAAGTGAGTGCTCAAATCTTGTGTGCTGTGCACCAGGATATGTCAAATGTGCACCAGAAAGCTGTTTGATTCTTCTCAATCTTTGAAAGACTGGAGTATCAATAATTTTATGTTCAGTTTTGTTTAGACGAATAAAGTCATGTATTGGATCTGTGATTTCTAATAATTGCTTTTTCATATTCCAATTTTTCTAGAAAATATTTGCATTATATCTTGGTGAACCTCATTTTTACTATTTGTAGCGTCAACTATTTTCCATCGCTTTTTCTTTGCCATTTTTCTGTAGGTCTTTGAGATTGTTTGGGAAAAAATTTTATTCTTTTCAAATTTATCACGATTGGTCTTTTTTCGCTTAAATGATTCATTTTGTGGTACATCCAATACAATTACTAAGTCTGATTTCGGCAAACCTGCATCAAGATTCTCAAGCCAACTAAGCTTCAATCCATTTACCAAACCATACACAAGATTAGATTCAGCATATCTATTCATTATAACTACAGAATTTTTCTCTTGAGCCATTTTGATCTTTTCAACTTTTTCCCATCTATTTGCTGCTAAAAGACAGTGAATTGTCTGTGGAGAAAAATTTCTTTTTCCATGAAGATATTTGTTGATCTCTTTTCCTATTGGTGTAGTATAATCTGGAAAACTGAAAAGTTTTGTCTTAATTTTTAGTGATTTCAATTTTTTTGTCAAAAGAGCTGATTGGGTTTTTTTGCCTGCTTGGTCTCCACCTTCAAAAACTATAATCATTTTAATCTGAATTAATGAATTCATCTTCAATTAAAAATCTTCAGAAACACTTGGAGGTAAAATTATTGGGAAAGTTTAATGAAACCTTCTGATAAAATAATAAGAGTGAAAACAAGTAAAAAAGCCAAGTTTTTTCTTAGAGGAATTAAAGATATTTTAAACTCGAAATTACATGGTGATGGTTTTGAATATTATCATGACCAATATTGGAACGATCTACCAGAAATTCAAAAATACATAAACAAATGTGCAACTGATAATCAAAATACAACATGGATTGAGGATATTCTTACTAGATATCCGAAACGTGTTCCATTTGAAAAAGTTCTCATTGTAGGATGTGGAAATGGATGGGTAGAAAGACAGCTATATGACTTAGGTATTGGAGAAAAATTTGATGCATTCGATATTTCTCCAGAACACATTGATATTGCAAAAAAACTTGTGGATGGAAGAGAAATTAATTATTTTATAGATGACATGAATAATTTGAAAAATATACCAATAGATAACTATGATGCAATTTTTAATGTGGGAGTTTTACATCATGTTTTCAGACTTACAAAAACTATTTGGACACTGTACTCAGCTCTGAAAAAAGATGGTCTTATGTTTAATTTTGAATATGTTGGTCCACCTCAAAATCAATATTCTAATGAACATTTGAAAATTTTAGAAAAAATTAATGAAGAGATTGGTTCTAGATTCTCAAGTATAATCCCACTTCGACCAAAAAAGAGTAATTTTGAGAGAGGCGATCCAACTGAGGCAGTAAATGCAGATCTGGTACAACCTATACTTTCACGATTCTTTAATTCAATACATGAACGTAACATCAATGGTGGTATAGCATATCAAATATTGTGGAATAATATTGAAGAATTTAAAATAATAGATGAAACGACAAAAAATACAATTAAATTTCTAATAACAAAAGACCAAGAACTTACAGAAAATGGTAAAGTACCAGTATTATTTTGGTATTCAATAATAACACCAAAGCCACAAAATGAAATTTCTAATAATGGATTTTTACCATCAAAAAACTAGATACTAATCTCCAATAATTTTTACTAATACTCTTTTGTTTCGTTTACCATCAAATTCTCCATAAAAAATTGATTCCCATGGACCAAAATCTAATTGACCATCAGTTACAGCAACTACAACTTCTCTTCCCATGATTTGTCGTTTTAGATGTGCATCTGCATTATCCTCTCCAGTATCATTATGATTATACTGTTCAATTGGTTCATGAGGAGCCAATACTTCTAACCATTTTTCATAATCATGATGTAAGCCGCTTTCATTATCATTAATGAACACACTAGCAGTGATATGCATTGCATTTATCAAACATAATCCTTCTTTGATTTCACTTTTTGTAACTAGTTTTTCTATATCAGATGTGATATTAACAAATGCTCTTCTTGTTTTGGTGTTAAATGTAAGATATTCTGTTAACGCTTTCATAATTAATCAATTCTCTTATGTCATAAAAATTCTAATATGCAGACTCAGAACTCAAGATCCCTATCATCAAATCAAAGGATAGTGTACATCATCGCCTGCAATTATAAAATATTTTGATAATTACTTGAATCTTTCACGAAGCTTGATAAGTGAGAATATTATTTGTATTAGAAATGGTAATGATTGATGCACCCTCAAAAGTAGAGAGTTTCAGACGTTTTGTAATAGCAAGTACTTGTAGTTCATTTGCTCCACGAAGTTATCTTGAAGATCCTGAGGTATTTGCAGAACGTGATGAGGATAAAGGCTCGATTTATGTAGAAGCAGCAGACAAAGTAACTTTGAAAAAAATTAGAGATATAACTTTTGTAAATGCTAGAGATGTTTTAGGAATAATATATACTTCAAAAACTGGAAATACTAATTTAAAATGGCGTCAAATTAGACGAGATGCAGGAAAAGTAAAAGGCGAGGCATCCTCAAATTCATTAGTAAATCTACATGAAGGTGGAGTAATTACTTCAGAATGGCTTGATAATTATCTTAAAAAGAAATCTGAAGAGCAAAACAAAGATACAGAAGAATAAGTTGTCTTTTTAATTAACATATTCTAAAAAAAAATATGATTACAAAAATTCTTGATGATTATGGAATATCATTTGTACCAGAAGAATCAGATGATTTGCTAACGATTCGACGTTTAATCAAAAAAGGTGACAAGATAATAGGTGAAACTACACGTGTCATTAAACAAGAAAAAGAATATTCACGACCAGATAAAGGAGAAAGAATTAGGATTAGAATTGCAATTGAAGTAGAAAAAATTTCACTTGATGATGTACTAGATAGAGTTAGAGTTGGAGGAAGAATTACTGAATCAAATAATGAATCAGTTCCACATGGTTCTCATCATTCATTTTTAATAAAAATAGATCAGCCATTTAATTTGGTCAAAAAAAAATGGACACCTCTAGAAAAAAAACTTGCTAAAACAAATGATTCAAAGATGACATTTGTACTAGTTGCAATTGATACAACTGATTGTGGAATTGGAAGACTAAAGGGAACACATTTGCATCTGTTGCCAAATATTTATTCTGGATATAGTGGAAAAAGATACAAAACAAATTTCAAGATTGAAAATTATTTTGAAGATATTACAAAAGCATTATCATCAATAGTGAAAAATAATGATTCTATCATAATTTTTGGTCCTGGTGAAACAAGGAAAAAATTTGGGAATTTTCTTGAAAAATCAACATTAGGAAAAAAATGCACAAAGAAGATTATTGAGGGAATAGATTCTGGAGGTGAAGATGGAATTCATATTTTTACCAAATCAAATTCTTTACAGGAGATTATGTCAGATAGCAAACTAGCAAAAGTATCAAAAATAATTGATCATGTGATGATGCTAGCAACAAAAACTAGTAAAAAATTCTCGATGGGTCTTGAGGAAACAAAGAAAGCAAATGAATTTGGTGCAATTGATGAACTTGTTTTTTCAGAAAAAGTGATTCAAGATAATGATGAGCAGGAAGTAATTAATTTTCTAAATGATGTTGAAGCAAAAGGAGGTAAGCTGTATAGTGTTGATGGTAGTACTGATACAGGACTTAGGGTATCAGGACTTGGTGGAATAATTTCTCTCCTAAGATTTTCAATTGAAGGTTAAAGTGTAGAATCCATTAACCATTTCATATATGGCTGATTAATTGAGTTAATGTTAATCTCAGCAATTTCTGGTACATCATATGGATGAAGTTTTTTTAGTTCTTTTTTTAGAATTGATTGGTTTTTTTTGCTTGTTTTAAAAAGTGCTAAATATTCTGATTGATTCTCAATTTTCCCCTTCCATGAATAAATTGATGAAATTTTTGTAATATTGACACACGCTGCGAGTTTTTTCTTTACAAGTTGATTAGCAATTTTTGTAATTGTTTTTTTATCTGGAAATGTTGAGATAATAATCACAGGCATCATAGTAACCGATAAATGTACGATACTAAAAAAAATTACCGTTCACATGGAATTAGATTTTATAACTGATAATGCGATAATTTACGTTTTGGTGGCTTGGGTAGCAATTTTTGTTACAGCAAAAACATTGAAACTTGAAAGATATGGCTTTACAATAAAACCATACAGCCTTACATACAAAAACTATAACGTTCAGACTGCATTAACTAGATTGCTTGGAAGAACTAGACGTGGTATCAGAGTATTTGCTGATGTTAGTGTTGTAGCAGGATTCTTAATGATGGGATTTGCATTCTGGTTTCTATTTTCAAATATTACAAATTTCTTTGTTCAACCAAGTGAATTTGCAGAATTAACTGTATTAATTCCAGGTGTAACACTGACATCAGCATCTGCAATAATGTATTTTCTATTATCAATACCAATTGTTTTAGTGGTTCATGAAGGAGCACATGGAATAGTTGCAACACTTGAGAAAATTAAGATAAAGACTGGTGGATTTGCAATTTTTATTGCAATGTTTGCAGGATTTGTAGAACCTGATGAGGAAGAATTTGATAATGCAAAAAAAATATCTAGATTAAGAGTAATTGGGGCTGGAGCCACATCAAATGTTATCTTTGCATTCGGACTTGGAGTAATACTATTAACAAATCCAATGTTTGCAATGATATTACCTGAACCATTTTTGGGATGGTTTTACGAATCACCTGAGGGAGTTTTGGTCTTGTCAATAATTGAAGGTGGTGGTGCAGAAAAAGCAGGGATAAAAGAAAATGATATAATTACAAACATAGGCGATGTTAGAATTATTTCCCCGATGGACTTTCAAAAAGTTGATCTAAAGCCGGGGCAGACAGTAGATGTAACAATTCTAAGAGATGGACAACAAATCATATTTCCTGTCTCAATTATGGCTTCACCAGATGATCCTGAACGTGGTTTGGTTGGAATAATGCGAGACAATAATTTGTCATTTAAACCAATTTATAATTACATAGAATGGAACAACCCACAATTTTCCATGTTTTTATTATGGCTATGGATGATCTCATTTTTTATTGGAATCATCAACATGCTGCCATTACCAATTTTGGATGGTGGAAAGTTCATCCAAACAATAATTGACAAAAAGTTTTCTGAAAAAACAGTAAATGGAACAATGATGGCAATCTATGCATTTACATTTATTATATTTGGACTAAATATTGGATTGTCATATATGAAATCAGGTTGGTTTACAATCTAAAGAATGAGATATTAAACAATAAGCATTTTTGAAATTATGCAATGTGATAAATGTCAAAATATTGCGGTATATTCCAGAAAATATTCTGGTGAAAATCTATGCTCTGAGTGTTTTTCCAACTCAATTCTAAGAAAAACTGCCAAAACTATATCAAAATACAAGATGATTAAAAATGATGATTTGGTGTGTGTAGGTGTTTCTGGAGGAAAAGATTCTCTTGTATTGCTTGACACATTAAAAAAAATGTCTCAAACCCATAATTTCAAAATTATTGCAGTTACTATCGATGAAGGTATTCCTGGATATAGGGATGAAGCGTTGAAAATAGTGAAAGAATTTTGCTCAAAACTAGATGTAGAATTAAAGACATATTCATACAAGGAACTATTTGATGTAACACTAACAGAATCATTAGAACTTAGAGAAAGTGAAAAAACTTCATCATGTTCTATATGTGGCACTTTTAGAAGAAGAGCTCTTGATCATGCTGCAAGAGAAACTGGAGCTAATGTAATTGCAACTGGTCATAATCTAGATGATACTTTACAGACATTCTTGATAAACACATTTTCAGGAGATACAAATAAAATTGGATGGATGAATCCTGATAACGAAAATAGAGAACTTAGGAAAATAAAACCACTTTCAGAAATTTATGAATCTGAGATAGTATTTTATGCATTTACTAATAAATTACCATTCCAATCAGAGCCATGCCCTCACATGAATGAAGGTATAAGAACTGAAATACGTGAATTTCTTAATTCATTAGAAGAACACAGAAGTGGAATTAAGAATAGTATGTATCATTCAATTCTAAAAATTTCTGATGTTATCAAAGATAATGATGTAAAGAAAAAAAGAAATTGTGATATTTGTGGAAACGAATGTACTGGAAAAATCTGTTCTGTGTGTACTACAATTACTAATCTTAAGAAGGAAAGATCCAATTCAAATATAACATGATCTTCTAAGTAAGATCGTAGTAGGGAGGATCAGGGTGCCAGCCGTGCCCTATTCTGAAACCGGCTATAAGCAGAGATCAGTAACTGCTGGGTAAATCTCTAGACAGATAATTCCCGCTTGGTGTGCGGAAATGAAATCACGCCGAGGCGGGTGGTTGCAGGACTAAGATTATCCGAAGGGATAATTCTTAAGACCGAACCATCGAAAGGGATGAGGTCCGGGAGGGAGCAATCCTAAGTTGGAGCATCCACGCTTCCTCGTCAACGTGGCGGATCTTGTATGCCTTGAAATGGGGCTATTAGTCTAGACTAGAACCAGTAGGGCTACTACTAAATATTAAAAAAAGATCTGTCTAGTAATGGATTTGGTTTCATTTGGAAATAAAAGAAGCTATAATGAGTTTAAAAATAATATCCCACTCATAATTCAGCCATTATTTGATGAACTAAGACAATTCTGTATGGGATTAGGACCCAAAATTATAGAAGATGTTCGAATGCATCGAGTTGTTTTTTGTAAATCAATGACTTTCAGATGGTTTGCTGACTTTGAACCAACATCAAAATCAATACTAATCAAAATCCAAAAAGATCGTAAAATACCTATTACAATTTTTGAGATTTTTCCTGAGGATGATCTAAAAGAAATTCAAAAAAATCTTAAAGATGCTTTTGATTTAATTCACTAATACAAAACTTCAAAATTTAATAATTCACCAACAAAGATTTGTTGATTTATTTCAATTTTATCTACTCTTGAATTAGCTGGACCATGACGGCACCAGTCAACTACTGAACTAACATTTGTTTCTTCACCTTCTAGTAAAATTTCCACTTGAGAATTTTCTAAATTTTTTACCCATCCATTAACATTATTTTTAATTGCAATAACTTTCGTTGCCTGCCTAAAAAAAACTCCTTGAACTTTGCCTGTTACTAAAATATGTGTTCTTTGTTTTACCATATATATGATAAATATTATTCATTAATCAGTTTTTTTAAATTATTTTAGTGATTGTTTTCTTTCTTTAATTCTAGCTCTTCCAGTCTTTCTTGCAGCTATACTTCCTACTTTAGCACCTGGTGGTGCATTACGTGATACTGTAGAACTTTGACCCACGTGTTGATGTCTTCCACCACCGTGTGGATGTTGATATGCTGCTTGTGCAACACCTCTGACTATAGGATATTTATGACCTTTTGATCTAAATCTTCTCCACTTAACACCAGCGCGCATAAATGGTCTATCTCCTACTCCACCACCTGCAAGAGTTCCAATCATTGCTCTATTTTTTGGATTTAATGTGGTAAATTTACCAGATGCAAGTTTTAGTGTAACACCTTTTTCAGTATGTGCAAATACTATGGCATTTCCACCAGCTGATTTAATCAAAGCTCCTCCATCACCAAATTGTTTCTCAACATTACATACTGTTGTTCCATCTGGAATATTTTGAATACTGATAACATTACCATCTGTAACTTCAGCAGAAAGAGAAAAATCAAGTTTTGAACCAACTGTAGTACCAAGAACGGCAGGAATTAATGATATTGAGCCATCTTCAAATCTTACTTTTGATAAAGGGACATCACGACCGCTTTCATGGATTAGATCAATAATTTCGCCTTGATGTGATACATCAATATCAAATCCAGGATATTTTGCTGGTTTAATCTTATTAGTAACAGCAGCCCTAAACTGCATACCTCCACGGCCACGCTTACGTACTAATGGTCTTTTACCCAATGTTGACGAAGGTCTAAGATCATGATTTTAAGCTTGTGATCAATATTAGTGAGATCAGAACAATAATACGCTAAATATATAAAAAAAGAACGCAGAGAAGTAGGATATGGCAGAAAATGAATTAACACTAAAAGTTCTAGAAGCCTATACCAGAGATGTTGGTAGAGGAGTAGCTAGAATAGATTATGATTCAATGGATACATTGAATGCATCAACAGGTGATGTTATTGAATTAAAAGGCAAAAGAAGAACAGTTGCAAAATGCCTTCCACTTTATCCATCAGATGAGGGCAAAGGAATTATTAGAATTGATGGACTAGGAAGAAATAATTCGGGAATTGCAATTGGTGATGCAATTAATGTAAAAAAAATAAAAGCTGTTCCAGCAGAAAAAGTAGTTGTAGCTCCATTAGAAGCTATTCCACCTATTGATGAAAGATATCTTGCAGATGCATTAGAAAGTGTTCCTTTGATAAAAGGTGATAATGTTATGGTGCCATATTTCGGTGGACGTTTAACTTTTCAAGTAATAGGTGTTACACCTGCAGCAGATGCAGTACTTGTTACACAAAAAACATCATTTCATATTGCAGAAAAAGGTGAAACATTACGAGGAGTTCCTCAAGTTACCTATGAAGATATTGGTGGAATAAGAGATGAGATAAAGAAAGTTCGTGAAATGA
>CAYVQV010000018.1:0-14919 GCA_964454035.1 uncultured Candidatus Nitrosopelagicus sp.
GTAAAGATCCTGCAACATATGATATTGCAAAAGATATACTGATGGAAGAAATTGAACATGAGAGTTGGTTTTTAGAGCTTATCTATGGACGTCCTTCTGGTCATATGAGACGAAAATTCTCTGGTGAACGACCACATACACAAAAACATTCAAGATCACTTGGATAAGATTAAATTATTTTCTTAAAATAATTCCTTCTACATCCTTGGTAAATTGTTTATTCACATCTAATAAACAATATGCATATTGTGTACCCTGTAACGATGGATACATTATATCATTTGTATTTTTACTATGCAACAAACCAATTCCATGTCCTAATTCATGAGTCATAATTTTTTTGACAGTTTCTACATGATATAATTGAAAGTTACCGTCACAGCCATATCCTCCAAGTGCAACTTCTATAACTCCTTTTCCTAGATTAGCATGTCCTAAAACATTCTCTCCAAGACTTCGTACAACCCAGGTTACCCATAAATTAGCATCTGCTTTAGATTCAGTGGTAGTAAATTTAATTTTCACATCTTTTCCATCAGATGCTTTTAATGTTTCATTTTCCCAGTATGCAAAAGAATCAGTTAATGTTGATACATGGTCTAATGGTAGACTGTTAGGCTGAGAATTAATGTATATTTTATAATTGACATGGTACACATTGTCATCTAGTGTGTATGTAGGACTAGGGAAACTAGAATTTCCAATTTCTATCTGCTGTTCAAAATTCCATTTAACATAATCACGTAAAAATTTCTTTATAACATCGCCACTAGGATTTGGATATTCAATATAACGTGTATCATCTTCTATGGCTGTTAGAATTCTATCTAGATATCTTTCAAATTCCCAGAGGTTTCTGTTTATTACAAATTGTTCTTCTTCTGTAGGTCCATTTTTTTCTTGTATCTCGATAATTATTATTCCATTTTTAATCATATAGTGTATTCCAGATAGAAAATCTATGTCTGGTATTTTTCCATTAGCCCACCATGCTGCATTATATTTTACCCAATCTGGTATGATTGATGATTTATCATTAATAATTTCGTTTGTTTGTATTTTTATAATATTTTTTTGAATTAAGAACTGTAATGCTGAAACAAATGTTGCATCTGGGATTTCTCCATTAGCCCACCATCCTGCATTATTTTTCACCCAGTATGGGATTGTTTCCACATTTTCAACTTCAAAAATTTTTGGACCTTCAACTTCCTTATATGGATATTTTTTGATTACTTTTTCTGCAAATTCTTTATAATTAAGGGCTATATGATTTTCTGGTGAAATTTCATATGCATCATCAAAATATTTTTGTGCTGTTTTATATTCACCAAGATTACCAAATCCTACACCAACTCCAAGTAATGCCATTAGATTTTCTGGCTGAATATACAAAACTTTCTTAAATTCGAGAATTGAATTCTTATGTCGATCAATATTACTAAGAGCTACCCCTTTCATCAGTAATGTTTTAACATTATTTGGCTCTAACTCCAGAATTTTGTCGTATAAAATTATAGATTGCCTATATTCACCAATCATGAAATATTTTGTTGCATCATTAAATAATTCTGGAATTTGAAAAATCTCTTCTCCTACGGCAATTTGATTAAACGATGAAGTGAATAAAGTACCAAATAAAACGAAAATAAGAGTTAGACGAATCAAATTACCATGTTTCATTTTTAATTTTCTTTAGATACTAGATTAAAACATAACTACAAATTTATCGATGAAAAGTTAAACAATGGTAAAATTAAGTCAAAGTATGAAAAATTTATCCAAGTTCGATATAATAAAACATCAATTATCTAAATTGCAATCTGAAATTGATTCATTTGATACCCAAGAAAAAAATATTCCAGAATTAATTGATAAGGCAAATCTATTACGCCAAAATGAATTATTAAAAAAAATTATTGAAAAAAAATCATCCTTGAATGATGTCTATACATCATACATTTACATTTTAGAGCAATTATTAATAAAACCTAATTTGAGTAAACCAAGAACTAGAACTAGTTTAAAAAAGTCGAGTAAACCAAGAACTAGAACTAGTTTAAAAAAGCAAAAAAAACTAAAAAACAAGAAAAGAGTGTTAATTAAGCGTAGTACTAACAAGAAGTAGATAGAAAATCATTCTATAATTACATCACCTACGAAAATTTTTTTATTATTTCCATTTGTTTTAATAATTAATGCACCATCTAAATCAATTTTTGTAGCAATTCCTGTAATTTTTCCTTTCTTTGTCTTAATACTAATTTGTTTATCAAAAATATCTGTATACTGTGACCATTTTTTTATAATCTTCTGTTTTTTTCCATTGGTTAAATCTTGAATTACTTTTTCAAGTTCTAATAAAAATTCAGTGAATAATTCAATCTGTTTCATTTTACTTTGAGGTGAAAGTAATGATGTTATTCCATAGTAATTTTGTGTATTTTTTATTTTTTTGTCTATTTTTGAAACATCAACTTTAAAATTAATTCCTATGCCCAAAACTATTTTTTCTATTTTATTAGCTTGTATAGTGGCATCCACTAGCATGCCAGCAAGTTTTTTACCATTTATTGTTATATCATTTGGCCATTTTACTTTACTGCTAACTCCATAAATTCTTTCTATTGTTATGCATAGTGCAAGTGATGACGCTATTGGTATTATTGTTGCATCAGATATTTCAAACTCTGGTAGAATAATTACTGAAAACCATATTCCACCTTTTGGAGAATGCCATTTTCGGTTTAGTCTACCTATACCATTCACTTGTTTTTCTGCCAGTACTATTGTTCCATTTTCTATACTTTGAGATGATATATTCAAAGCAAAGTTTTGTGTTGAATCAATTTCATCAAAGTAGTAAATTCGTTTTCCAATGAAATTTGTTTTTAGTTTTTTAGATATTTCCCATGGTAATAATTTATCAGTTGTATTCACAAACTTATAACCTCGTTTTTGTTTTGATTCAATTTTATAACCTAATGAACGAATTTTTTTTATATGCTTCCAAACTGCAACTCTACTAATTTTTAGCACATCACTTAGATCTTGACCTGATAAATATTCAGATTCATGTGTTTTCAAAAAATTTAAGACTTTTAGTAATCCAGTATTATCAAACGATGTAAGCATCAAATTATAATCCTACTTCCTTTAAACATATGTTAAACATTGTTAGATCCTTTTGTTTTTCCAATATTCAAATTTTACAAATTCTTTCTAAAATATATACTGAATAATTAATTCGATTTTAAAATTATTAGTATTAAGATAAAAATTATGACTATTTTTCATGTTTTTGTACTATTTTCTATTAGCAATAGATCGAACAAAACCCAAGATTCATAAATGATGAAAAATAATTAACGAAATTCGGAAGATAATGATATGGTAAACTTTGGTACTTTAGAATTTGTTCTAGATCGATATTCCGGCACTTGGTGTTGGAAAGTTAGTGGTTCACGTGCTGTAAACATGGTTTCAAAACTTATTCCTAGAGCCTGGTATGGTGATAAACCTGATGAGGCAATTGTTTCTGATAATGATGAAAATGTGAAACAACTAAAATGGATAGTTGATCGTTATTCATTGACAGTTATTTCTACATCTGTATGGAAAAGAAAAGCTTCCTCATTAGTTATTAAAAAAAGACGTACACCAAAGATCGAGAAACTTGAAAAGGCTTCACCGTCAAATCAATTTCGAGGAACATTATTAGATTTTCAACGTGAAGGACTTGATTTTCTATTAAAATCATCTGGTAATGCATTATTAGCAGATGAAATGGGTTTGGGGAAAACTGTTCAAACTTTGGCATATTTATCTAAGGAAAAACAGTCATTTCCTGCTTTAATTATTGCACCATTAGTTACATTAACTAATTGGCAAAATGAAATTAAAAAATTCTTAAAAAAGAAAAGTAAAAATGGTAAAATTATTGATAGTGATTCACCAACATCTACAATGATACGTGTAGGTAAGTCTGGTGAAATCGGTGAACATGATTTTTACATAATTAATTATGAATTATTGCATAAACGTTATTCTGATTTAGCAAAACTTAACATTCGTTCGATTGTATGTGATGAAGTTCAACATTTACGTTCAAAGACAACACAAAAATATTCAGCTGTAAAAAAATTAGCTTCATTACAATCTGTAAAATATAGAGTTGGTTTATCTGGAACTCCGATTTATAATAGAGGTTCTGAAATCTGGCCAATAGTAGATATATTGAAACCTGGATTACTAGGTAATTTTAAAGAATTTTGTGAGTATTTTTGTTGGGTTGATGATAAAGGAAAAGCAATAGTTCTAGATAATAAACGTGATACACTAAGAAAACAATTGACGACACATGTCATGCTACGTAGAAAAAAATCAGATGTATTAAAAGATCTTAAGGATAAAGTAAGACATACTACAAAAATTACAGCTGACGAAAAGTACTATAAAAATGAATTAGATAAAATTTGGAAAAAACTTGAAGAGGAACAAAAGTATGCAGAAACTGCATTTGATAAATCTGCATCATACCAACGTGCAATTGAAAGTGAACGTCAAGTAGCTGGTATGTCAAAGCTAAAGCATGTAACTGAATTTGTAAATGAAGTAATGGAAACGGATGAAAGCATAGTTGTATTTTGTCATCATAAGGCAC
Organism: uncultured Candidatus Nitrosopelagicus sp.; assembly: GCA_964454035.1. GTDB lineage: Archaea > Thermoproteota > Nitrososphaeria > Nitrososphaerales > Nitrosopumilaceae > Nitrosopelagicus. Next base: position 4,664 of record CAYVQV010000018.1, read on the forward strand.
TTCATAAAATGCTACATCAAAATTTGGCAGAGCATAATCCATCATCAATTATTGGCGGACAAACTCTTTCAGTTCGTGACAATGAAATAGATAGATTTCAAAAAGGAAAAACTAGATTAATGATTGCAGGACTTAGGGCAGGAAATGTTGGAATTAATCTTACTAAAGCTCGTTATGTCATATTTGCAGAATTAGATTGGAGTCCAGCAATACATAGGCAAGCTGAAGATCGTCTTCATAGAATTGGTCAGAAAAATACTGTTTTTGCTTATTACCTAGTTGGAATAGGCACATTGGATGAACATGTTGTAGATATTCTTGTTGATAAAGAGTTTGAAGTTGATTCTATTCTTGATGGTGGAACAGAATCTTTTGAAAATAAAGAGAAAACAAAATTAATTTTAGCACAGTTACATGATAAAGTTGCTTCAAAGTAGCCAATAATTTTTTTAGTAAGTCATTAACAAATTCTTTATGGATTTTATATTAGAAGAAGAAATGATTGACCTACTAACATTTTGTCTTCAGAATCCAAATTCAGATTTAATTGAATCAAAAAAGCAACGATTTAAAGAGATAGGGCAAGAACTTTTTGAAAGTGGTGGTGTCGATGCTATGGAAAATTTCTTTTTTGCAGTTGATAACAGAATACAAGGTGAAATCAATCAGGATCCAGGTTCATTTCGATTATTATGGAATGGTATTTCTGATGAGTGGAACTATCAGTAGAGAAAATCTTTAAAAAAAGTATTTGATGTTAGTTTAGGCTTTGCCTATTCTAAACATCGATGTACTACATGCTGGACATGTGCCTTTTATTGCGGGTTTACCATTTTTCATGGTAATTCCTTCAGTGCCCTGCATTTCTCGTTTGTCTCTGCATTTTACGCAGTAACCTATAACCATGTTTTTTTTACTATACTCTATTATTAGCAAAAACCAGTAAATTTTTTTTTACAATATTGGTTTTTTTTAACGATTTTCTTGTAATCCATACCTAAGAATTTTATAATTTCGAGATTTACAGTTTATCTATATATTTAATAAAATAGTTACAAATGTTATATTGAAAGAAATTTGTTTGTTTGGATTTATTTTAGGAATTTTAATTTTATCCAGTTTAGGTCCTTCATTTTCTGAACAAATTAACATCAACATAGACAATACATCATATAAGAAATCTGATATAATTTCAATCTGGGGTTCAGTTTTAGATGCACCACAGAATTTAGTTTTTGTAACAATAAAAAATTTTGACGGTGATACAGTTTGGACTGAAAAAATTTTGGTTGACGAGAGGGGAAATTTTTCAACACTTGTCATTGCAGGTATTAACGGTTGGTCAAAAAGTGGTACATATGAAATATTATTAGAATCTGGAAGTATGAATGAGTCTACAACTTTTTTCTATGAATCTGGTCCACAAGTAAATCCTCCATCTGCTGTTAGTGATTTTTACATAAGCCAAGAAGATTTAATTCTCACTTTTGTTATTGCAACTGTGGTTGTTGCTGGAATATTTGTTTATCTTGCACGTAATATTATTTTAGGTAAAAAAACAAAATATGATAAACTTGATCTAGATTCAAAAAAAAATCGTGACTATGAGAAATATCACTCTGATTGGTCAGAAGAAGAACTTTTCTCGAATAGGAAAAATAATTCAATAGATCAAAAAGAATTTAATCAGATGTTAAAAAATAACACATTACCAAATTACTATCAAGTATTAGGAATTTCCCAATCAGCAAGTAAAATTGAAATTAAAGAACGATTTCGTATATTAGCAAAGGAATGGCATCCAGATAAAAGAAAAAATTCCTCTGAAGATAAAATGATTGAAATTAACAATGCGTATGAAGTTTTGTCTGATGCACATTTACGTGAAGAATATGATAAGTATTACAAATTTCTATAGTTTATTCTGTAATTATATTCTGAATAATTAAATTTAATTCTATTTCGTTAGAACTTTGCATACTACTTGTTAGGTTTGTTATAATTTTCATGCTATGTTCTATATTTTTTTTCTTATATGCAACTCGTAGTATTATATCCTGAAATTCTGTATTTGGACCTAACATAGCTTTTGTCAAATGTTTAGTAATTGCCAAATCAGTAATTATGGCATTAATTTTACTAACTATAGTATCTGAAAAATATACACCACCACGTTTAGTGGGTTTTGTCACAGGAGTTACTTCATTTTTAATATTCACACTTTTTACATCAAATTGTTTTTCATCAATTATTAGTTTAAATTTTACATCATGTTTTTCATACAAAACAAGTAATTCTTCTAATTCTTTTTGCATCTAAATAATATAGAAAAATCCTAATTAAATTTGTTTGAACTGTTTGTGTATTATTCAGTCAAAATTATATATTAATTCAATTATTGAATATTATGTCAAATATTACAAAAAATGAATTAAAAGACAATATCAATGATTATGTTATAATTGATGTTAGAGAAATCGATGAATTTGAAAATGGAAAAATTGAGAATTCACAAAATATGCCGTTAGGACTTGTTATACGTAATATTAAACAAGGAAAAATTGATAATTTAAAAGATAAAAAAATTTGTACATATTGTGCTTCTGGATATCGTGGAAATATAGCATCTGATGAATTGACCAAAGCTGGATTTAATGCAGTCAATTTGGAAGGTGGTTTTATGGCATGGATAGATTAGTTTTCATTTTAAATTTTAAACTAAATTTTTCGATTATGTACAAATTTTGACTTTGAAAAATTCTGAATTTTTTATCATCTGCATATAATTAAAATATGTTATTTAGCCTTCATTCCGTGTCTAAATTTCAATTTCAATTTAGTAGAAATTCACCAAAGAGAAATCGATAAATACTCGGAGTATTATCTCGTTAATAGATTGTTTACTAAAAAATTGCCAGTTTCATTATTTGTAATGCTATTTGCTGTAACTATGGTTACTAGTATGTCATTACAAAGTACTGCTTTTGCAGCTGATGCAGGAATGACAATTACTGTTACAGCATCTGATGGTGGTGATCAAATTAGTATTGATGGTTATAGTGGTTCTGCAGCTGACAAAACTATTACATTAAATGTAATTGCTCCTAACGGAAATGTTGTAACAGTTGATCAAATTTCTAAAGATGGTAGTGGTAATTTTGCAACTAGTATCTCAACCGGTGGTACATGGACACAAGATGGAACATATACAATAAATATTCGTGCAGGTAGTGGTGCATTGTATGCAGCATCATTTGATGTTGATGTTTCTGGTGGTGCAACATCTGATACATATCTTACAATAGACAACACAGGTACAAGTGATGATGGTTATACTACAAAAATGCAATCTTCAACTGAAGGTTCAACAGGTTTATCAATTTCTGCTGATGCAGTTGAGGGCGCAACAACATTTACAATTAATGGTACTACAGATAGAACTGAATCTGCTGTTTCCATAAAGGTAATTGCTCCTAACGGAAATATAGTATCTATTGATCAATTAAGTCCTGGTTCTGATGGAACATTTTCAAGTGATATAGGAGTTGGTGGTCCAATGTGGAGTCAAGATGGAGTTTATACAGTAACAGCAGAACAAGGTGATGCTACTGCATATCAATCTACTGTAGAAGTAGAAATTGCTGATGGTGCAGTTATTCCAGAATTTGGTACTATTGCATCACTAGTTCTTATTGTTGCAATATCATCAATTATTGTATTATCTGCTAAAGGCAGACTAAGTTTAACACCTAAGCTATAGTTATCACTCTTCATAACGTGTAAATTCTATTAGATTTTCTACCATCACTGTACTAGTATTTTTTATATCAAGCTTCTTAAATCCCATAATTCTCAAAAATATATACTTGGACATAGAAAAATTCCGAGATGATGTTTACACTATAACTGAACTTCTCTCTAGTAGTTTAGAAGAAAAAGACAAACCGAAACTAAATTTTGTCAGACAGAAATTAATTGATCTTTATAAACAAAATCTAGTAAAAATCAATCATTCTGTTTTAGAGTTAATTTGTTCATCCGAACTTATTTCATATGGTTATAATGTAGATGTTGAAAAATCAGTATCTAATATTTTAGTATGTGATCTTTTTGGTAGTAAGGATGATGGTACAACAATTATTGAAATTGAGACAGGTTTTACACCACCAGAACATGCTTTAGATACTGTTGATTACTACACGGCTAGAATAATTAGTAAAATAGCAAGATATAGTCAACATTGTGAAAAATTCTGTCTGGCTACACCTATTGTTAATGTTTTACCAATTCCTAGCATATTCTTAATTCCTCCTCATGTTAGAACTGATGATCAGATTACTAAAATCAAAAATATCTGTGATCGATTCTATAAACGACCACAAATCAAATTTGAAGAGATTCAAAATGCAAGAATTCATTCTGTATATCTAATTAATACCGATAAGGGATTTGCAAAAGAAATTGATCCTGAGGCATATTTGGATCTCACCAAGAATCTTTTAAAAAAAAGTGAACTTGAAGTATAGTTGTAAATCCTCGAAAATTATTTTTTAATTCAAAGTCTCATAAGGTTTAATACGCCTTCATCAAGGATTGTCAAATATGACAAAATACAAGTCTACAGAACAGGTAATGAAGATAATTAAAGATAAGAATAAGATCCGAAATTTTGGTGTTATCGCTCATGTGGATCATGGAAAAACTACAATGAGTGACAGTCTTTTAGCCCATTCTGGAATAATTTCACCCTCATCAGCAGGATCTGCTCTTGCAATGGATTCAATGAAAGCTGAACAGGAACGTGGTATTACGATTGTTCAAGCAAATGTAACTTTACATTATCAAGAAGGAGAGAATGATTATGTTATTAACATGATTGATACTCCAGGGCATGTTGATTTTTCTGGTCGTGTTATACGAAGTTTAAGAGCAATAGATGGATCAGTTGTAGTTTGTGATGCAGTAGAGGGAATCATGACACAAACTGAAACTGTTACTAGAATGTCACTTGAAGAAAGAGTAAGACCTGTGTTATACATTAACAAGATTGATAGATTAATTAAAGAATTAAGATTAACACCAGAAAAAATGCAAGAAACACTTGCAAATGTAGTTGCAAATTTTAACCAGTTAATTGACACTTATGCTGAAGACGAGTACAAAGAGAAATGGAAAGTTTCAATTCAAGACGGTAGTGTAACTTTTGGCTCTGCCAAAGATAGATGGGCAATCAATGTTGATACAATGCAGAAAAAAGGTGTAACTTTCAAAGATGTAATAGATGCATATTCAGACGCTGGCAAAGTTGACGATCTGGTTGAAAAAGCACCACTTGCTGATGCAGTGCTTGGAATGGTTGTAAAACATCATCCACCACCACATGAAGCACAGAAATATAGAATACCAAAAATTTGGAAAGGTGATTTAGAATCAGATATTGGTAAAGCTATTTTGAATTGTGATGATGATGGTCCTACTGTTATGATGATTGTAAACATGACAATTGATCCTGCGGCTGGTCCTGTTGCAATTGGTAGATTATTTTCTGGCACAATAAAAGATGGTCAAACAATCAATATTATTGATACAAAGAGAGAAGGTAGAGTTCAATCTGTAAACTTTTTCATGTCAAATATTAGAGAACAAGTAGGTGAGCTTTCTGCTGGAAATATTCCTGCACTTTTGGGATTATCTGAGGCACGTGCTGGTCAAACTATTTCAACTGTTAAAGGAATTGAAATGTTTGAAGCATCAAAATATGTTTCAGAGCCTGTCGTGCAGATGGCCATTGAACCAAAACACCCAAAGGATCTACCAAAACTTGTAGAAACACTAAGAAAACTTACAATTGAAGATCCTAATCTTGTTATAAAAATTGACGAAGAAACTGGTGAGACAATCATGGCTGGAATGGGTGTGTTACATCTAGATGTTGCAGTTAATCTAATTAAAGATGCAAAAGTTGACATTATTACTTCTGAACCATTAATCAACTATAGGGAAACTATTGCAGGTGGATGTGAACCAATTATGGCAAAATCTCCAAATCGTCATAACAAATTATTCATGAAAGTTGAACCATTAGAACCTGAATTAGCTGAAATGTGTAGAAACGGAACTCTTAGTGAAATGAAAGATAAAAAAGAGATGGCAACAATTCTTCGTGAGCATGGTTGGGATACTGATACATCAAAAAAAGTAATGAGATTTGATTCTCGTGGTAATGTAATGATTAATGGAACAAAAGGTGTACAATTTATCGATGAATCTACTGATTCAATTTTATCTGGTTTTGATGATGTAATGAGAGAGGGAGGTCTTACTAAAGAACAAGTTAGAAATTGTAAATTTACATTTACTCATTTTGTACCTCATGAAGATACTGCTCATCGTGGTTTATCACAACTTGGACCAGCTTCTAGAAGAGCATGTCTTGGTGCATTTTTATCAGCAGAACCAATGCTTTTAGAACCAATGCTTGCTATTGAAGTTAGGGTTCCAACAGATCTAATTGGTGATGTTGCATCAGTTTTACAAGCAAAGCGTGGAAAAGTACTTGATATGCAACAAAAAGGAGCTACTAGTATTGTAATTGGTGAAGTTCCAGCTGTTGAAACCTTTGATTTATCAGAAAAAATGAGAGGTCAAACAGCAGGAAAAGCAATGTGGAATTCACATTTCAAAGCATGGGTACCTGTTCCTAAATCAATTGGATCTACACTTCTTCAAGAAATTAGAAAACGAAAAGGTCTTAGTCCTGAACCACCACAAGCATCTGAATTTATCGATAAAGAATAATTTCATGGCAAAAATACTAACATTTGACGGAAATGGTTTTTGGAAAAATGCTTATGCACATCAACGTGGTAAATTATTAAAATTTGTTCAAGTTCCAGATGATCAAATCAAGATTCTTGTTAATAAACAATATCTGGAACTACCTGCACCATTAAGATATGAGATTGAAACAAGTAGAGTCACAAAAAACGATCTTTAGTTAATCTTCAATAAAATTATTATTAAATTTATAATCATTGATCTTTAGAATCTTCTCTATGAAGATATGTCATGATAAACGATATCTCTTTTACAAAATCTATTTCAGATTTTGACCATGAGTATCTATTAGCATTCTGCCAAAATTCATTATTTTCTTCTTTAATCTGTTGATATATACTCATAATTAATTTTGAAATTTATTATATAATATCGAGTTAGCCTTTTTTGATTTACCTAATTACTCAAAAAATTTGATCTAAGTGTAAACAAGACTTCAGCATGTTGATTGTTACTCAATAATTATTCAATACCAGTATATTTACGAAAGTAATCTGATATCTAATTTATGAAAGCCAGATTTGGGTCAAAATGTATTAGTTGTGGAGAACTTATCAAAGCAGGTAAAGAAATTTCAAAAGATTCTCAAGAGAGATGGGTTCATAAACACTGTGCTGAAGATACGTTAGATTTACCTTAACCGATATATCCACTTGGAAATTAACCCAAGTATGGTAAGTTTAAAGCCATTTGATGTTCTAATGTGGACAATCAGAAGAAGTGAGCATGACATTGTAAACATGTATGATTCACTATCACCAATGATGCAAATTACTACTGATGGCGATATGTTAAATTTTGGTTACTGGAGCAAAGATTCACCTACACCACTTTCTGCACAAAATCGTTTGTGTGAAATTATAGGAGAACTTGCAGAACTTGATAATAGAAAAATTTTACTAGATGTTGGAAGTGGTTTACTTGGTCCTGCAAAAAAATGGAGAAAAGATTTTCCAGGTATTGATATATTTTCTATTAACATTAATTTTTCACAACTAAAGAATTCAAAAACATCTTCACACGATGAAATTATACGTTTAAACTCTACATCAAGATTACTTCCTTTTACAAATCAGTCTGTTGATTGTATTGTTGCATTAGAATCAGCACAGCATTTTAAAAAATTAGAAGATTTTATCTATGAATGTAAAAGAGTTTTAGAATCTAATGGAATTCTTGTGCTTGCAATTCCAATAATTAGTGAAAAAATTTCAAATATAAAAGATCTAGGCATTTTATCATTTACTTGGACTTCTGAACATTATACACTTGAACAAGTAACATCAAAAATAAAAAACTCTGGTTTTAAAATAGAACATATTGAAACTATTGGTAAAAATGTTTATCCCCAAATGGCTGATTACTATATAGAAAATAGAAAATCTTTACAGAAAAACATATCATCCAAATATCCTAATTATGTTGAAAAAATTCTTTTTAATTCAATGAAGAAGATGAAAAAGGTTTCTGAAAACAAAATAATTGATTATGCATTAATTAAATGCAAATTATAATTATGTATTTACCAGCTTTTTTGATATTTAATTTGTTCTTTAGTTAAATGATCAATTTTTACATTCATTGCTTTTAATGCATCTACTGCAATCTGTTTGTCTATTTCTTTTGGAACTATCATTGTTTTTTTACCCATTTTTTTGTGATTTTTCAAAATATACAGTAATGATAAAATCTGATTTGAAAATGATTGTGCCATAACTTCTGGTGGATGTCCTTCAGCTGCTACTAAATTTGCTAGTCTTCCTTTACCAATCAGATAGATTTTTTTCCCATTTCTTAAAACACATTCGTCTAATGCTGGTCTTACTTCTCTAACTGATTTTGATTTTTCTAAAAGGAATTTTGTATCAATTTCTACATCAAAATGGCCGACATTTCCAACTACTGCACCATCTTTCATAGATAGAAGATGTTCTTTTCTAATAACACTGGTCATTCCTGTGGTTGTAATGAAAATTTGTCCAATTTTTGCAGCTTGTGACATTGGCATTACATCAAATCCATCCATATGTGCTTCTAGTGCTTTTACAGGATCAATTTCTGTCACAATTACTTTTCCACCCATACCTCTAGATCTTTCTGCAACTCCTCGACCTACCCATCCATATCCTACAATAACAATTTTTTTTGATGTAAACAATAAACCCATTGCTCTAAGATAACCATCAATTGTACTTTGACCAGTTCCATATCTATTATCAAACATATGTTTTGTATCTGCATCATTTACAATAATTACAGGATACTTTAGCTTACCTTGATTTTCCATAGCTCTAACTCGTGTAACTCCTGCAGTAGTTTCTTCTGTAGAACCTAGAATATTTAGAGAACTAAATTTTTTATTAAAATGCACCTTGACATTCATGTCTGCACCGTCATCACAAATTAAACTTGGTTTATGATTTAACACTTGGTCTATACACCAATCATATTCTTTATTGGTTTGTCCATTCCATGCGTAAATATGAATTCCTTGTGTTGCAAGAAATGCAGCAATATCATCTTGTGTTGTTAATGGGTTCCCTCCACATACTGCAACATTTGCACCTAATTCTTTAGCACCCATTACCAAAACTGATGTTTCTTTTGTAATGTGAAGGCAGAATGCAATTGTCACACCTTTTAATGGCTTTGATTTTTTTAATCTAGCTAGTGTATTATCTAAAATATCCATATGTGCACGAGCCCATTCATATGAGATCTTTCCTTGTTTTGCTAATTTTGGATTTTTAACTTTACTCAATATTTCACAAAGTTCTAAATCTCTTTAAAAACCATACCTTAATAGTCAAAAACTACTAAATCACTTCAAATGAATACAAAAGCAATAATCACTAGTGCACTTCCATATTCAAATGGTGAAATACATCTAGGTCACGTTGCATCAACATATCTCCCTGCTGATGTAACTACTCGTTTCTTAAAACAAAATGGGGTTGAAGCATATTATATTTGTGCATCAGACGATTTTGGTACACCAATTTTAATCCAATCAGAAAAGGAAGGGAAAACTCCACAGGAATATGTTGCCCATTGGAATAAACGAGACCTTGAAGATTTTACTGCATTTGATATTGCATTTGACTTTTTTTATAAGACTAGTTCAGAAGAAAATATCAATTTTGTGCAAGACGTGTTTAAGAAACTACAAGATAATGGACATATCTATGAGAATGATATAATACAATTTTACTGTGAAAATGATCAGAAATTCTTACCTGATAGATTTGTAAAAGGAACTTGTCCAAATTGTAGTGCTGAGGATCAATATTCTGATTTATGTGAAAAATGTGGACGTGTTCCTGAAGAGATCATCAATCCTCATTGTTCAATTTGTGGTCAGCCTCCTGTTAAAAAAACTACAAATCATTATTTCTTTAAATTAAAAAATTTTTCAGCAT
>CAYVQV010000019.1:0-14844 GCA_964454035.1 uncultured Candidatus Nitrosopelagicus sp.
GTTCTAACTGCAGTATCTACTAGTCCTTCTCGTCCTCCCATTGCATGGAAAAAGAATTCAAGCGTAGACAAACCATCACGGTAGTTTGATTTTACAAAACCATGAGCATCAGGGTTATTATCATATTCTTCAAAGTGAGCTAAAACACGATTATTGTAACCTTTGTGTAAACGATTTCCACGTCTGGATTGTTGACCAAGTGCTCCTGCCATCTGACCCACATTAAGTGAAGAACCTCTAGCACCAGTAGTTGCCATAATCTTTCCTGCATTATCATCATTAAGTGAGCTATTAGCAGTGGTTGCTGCTCTATCTCTTGCTTTTCCTAAATTATTTACGATATATGCTTCTAGTGTTTCTTTTGTTGTCATTCCTCTAGTTCCCTTTAGTGTGCCTTTCTTTTCTTGATCAATCAAGTCAAAAACTTCATCATATGTTGTCTTGATATCATTAGTAATACTACCTCTGTCTTTATCAGACAATTCAAGATCACTATATCCATAACTGAAGCCATAATGAGTGATAAACTGTTTAATCATGATCAATTCAGAATTAAGAAATGTTTTAGCTTTAGAATTACCATAATCTTTTGCAATTCTATGTAAGACACTTTCAGGTTCTTCAGCACCAATAGATGATTTATCAATAACACCACTTAGAAGTTGACCATTTTTTATTACAATATCTTTTTGTTGTCCTCCAGTTCCTTTTGACCATTTAGATGTCATTACATAATTAAAGTCGGTTGGTAGAAACAGTGAAAATAATTGTTTTCCTGTAAACAGTTCATCTTTCTTATTATGAGGTTCAGGTAAAACACCAGTAAAACCACCAAGCATTGCAAGATTTGCAAATTCTTGTCTTGTTAATACTGTATCATCTTTTGTCATCAGATATGCGCCTGTAATAAAGTCACGAAGTCCACCAATAATTGGTCCACCGAATCTAGGAGAGATTAATTGATCCTGAACACGCATAAGAAGAACCGCTTCTGAACGTGCTTCCTCACTCTGTGGTACGTGGAGATTCATCTCATCACCATCAAAATCTGCGTTATATGGTGGACATACGGATGGATGTAATCTGAATGTTTTTCCAGGTAGAACTTTAACAAAATGGGCCATAATTGACATCTGATGAAGAGAAGGTTGTCTATTAAATAATACAACATCACCATCCATTAGATGTCTTTCAACTAAGAATCCAATTTCTAACTGTTCAGCAATTATTGAACGATCTTCAACAAAATCAAGTCTAATCTTTACACCGTCTGGACGTGTAATGTAATTAACTCCTGGAAATTTAGTTGGACCATTAATAACTAATTTTTTTAGTTTTTCAATATTCCATTCTGTGACAATTTCAGGAATAGTAAGTTTAGTAGCCACTGCTTCTGGAACTCCAACTTCAGACAAATCAAGATTAGGATCAGGAGAAATTACAGTACGACTAGAAAAATCAACACGTTTTCCAGAAAGTGAACCTCTAAATCTACCTTCTTTACCCTTGAGTCTCTGCGTTAATGTTTTTAATGGTCTTCCTGATCTATGATGAGCCTGTGGAATTCCAGAAACTTCATTATCAAAATAAGTTGTAACATGATACTGTAGCAAGTCAACTAAATCCTGAACAATTAAAGGTGGTGTACCAGCTTCTTTACTCTCCTTAAGACGTTGATTAACTCTTATTATATCAACAAGTTTGTGTGTAAGATCATCTTCTGATCTAATTCCAGTTTCCAAGATAATTGATGGTCTAACAGTAACAGGAGGAACAGGGAGAGCTTGTAAAATAAACCATTCTGGTCTTGCAGTTTTTGGATCATATCCTAATAATCGCAAATCATCATCAGTTACTTGCGATAGTCTCTCTCTAATTGTAATTGGTAATAATCTATTTTCACCAATTTCTGTTTTTTCAATGAAAATTGTTGGTTTTGTGAAAATTAGCTCATATTGGGATTTACCGCAATGTGGACAATCTTTTTGTTTTTTTGCTTTGTCTTGAATTTGTTCAGGAATACGTTTTTGTGAAATTATTGTATATGAAGCCTTACGTTTCTTAATTGTAGAAAATTCCTGAATATCTTGTGGAGCAAGTTTAATTCTACCACAAGATCTGCATGTAGACTGTAATAATTTGTATATGTTATCAACAAATGCTATATGAAGAACTGGTTCCGCAAGTTCAATATGGCCAAAATGTCCTGGACTTCTTGCAGCAGTATTTCCATCAGTTACACATTTCTGCCCAGGTTCTAGAACTCCTAATCTACCATCCATTAATCCACCTTGTACAGCCATTCCATCTTCATCATATGTTTCAGGTTGTGTAATTTCAGCAACAGAATATTTTCTAATTTCTTGTGGAGACCAAACAGAAAAAATAATTCCATCTATAATTTTAGCACTAGTAAGCGACATTATACTCTCTCCTTTAGTTTTAATCTAGGTGCAACGTTTAAGCTAAGAATTTCTTGTAAAAGCAATTTAAACGCATATGCAACAGATACAGATGATATTGGTGCATTATCACCACATTGAGCACAAACGAATTTTCTTTTTCTTGCATCATGAAAACCTGTTAAACCACATTTTTCACAAACTAAAACTTCAGTTTTATCAGATTCATCCAATAATCTATCTTTTAGTAGCATTGATGCACCATAAGCAATCAAGCAATCACGTTCCATTTCACCGAATCTCAAACCCCCACCACGTGCTCTTCCTTCAGTAGGTTGTTTTGTAAGCATCTGAACTTGACCTCGTGCCCTTGCATGAATTTTATCTGCTACCATATGATGAAGTTTCTGATAGTAAACAACTCCGATAAAAACATCAACTAAAAATGATTTACCGGTTCTACCATCATACATCTTCTCTTTTCCAGAATACTTGAATCCAGCTTTATCTAGAATATTTTTTACAACATCCATCTTTTCACCTACGAATGCAGAACCATCAAATTGTTTACCTCTTACTGCGGCAGCTTTTCCAGTTACCGATTCCATCATCATTCCAACTGTCATTCTAGATGGAAATGCATGTGGATTAATCAATACGTCTGGAGTAACACCTTGTTCAGTATATGGAAGATCTTCATTTTTTGCCAAAATTCCAAGTACACCCTTTTGTCCATGTCTGGATGCAAATTTATCTCCAATCTCAGGAACTCTCATATCTCTTACTCTAATCTTATACATTTTTCCACCTTCATGTGATTGTGTCATTACAACAGTATCAACAACACCAGTCTCTGATGGACGTACACCTATTGAAGTATCTCTACGATATGGACCACTTGATTCAAATTCTTTGTATTCCTCCATAAATCTAGGTGGACTAGTTTTTCCAATCAAAATATCGCCGCCTGTAACTGATGATTCAGTAGCAACAATTCCATCTTCCTCTAGAACTCTATAAGATTTTTCACCTTTGTATCCTCTAATGTTATCATCTGCATTTGGAATTTCAAAATTATCTCTCATTCCTCCAGGATATTGCTTTGCTTCAGCATCATAAATTCTATAGAAAAATGTTCTTGCTAGTCCTCTATCAACAGATGATCTACTTAATACAATAGCATCTTCAATGTTATAACCATCAAATGGTAAAACAGCAACAACACAATTTTGTCCTGCTGGTCTTTCTTCCATTCCTAATAGATTTAGTGATTTAGTAGTTACAATTGGAGTCTGAGGATACAACATAAAATGCTGACGTACGTAGGTGCTAGTATTCATCATAGGAGTTGAAAATCCTAAACTTTGTTTTGCCATTGCAGATTCATATGTATTTCTTGGAGATTGATTATGTTCTGGATATGGTATAATAGAAGCACCAGCACCTAAAATTGCAGAAGGAAATATTTCTACATGTGTGAATTTTTTAGTATTAGTTGCATCAAATGTAACATAGCAATTTTCTTCTTCATTTGCATCAATTAATTCAATAATTCCCATTCGAATCAAATCATTCCAAGAAATTAGTTTCTTGGAAATTTTATCAATAAATTCATCTGTTAAAAGAGATTTATTATTTGCAATTATTATTAATGGTCGAAGAACTCTACCTGCATTACAATTTACATATAATCTAGCTGTAGCACCTTCCTGATCTGGTTCATATATTGAAATTCCAACATGAGGATGAAGTTTAGCAGTTCGTCGTAGATCACGTAATACTTCAGTTAGTTTTTTACCATTTTTATGAAATCCAATAAGTTTTCCATCTACAAAAATTCTGGTACCATCTTTTTTCATATCATTAGTTGCAGTAACTAAATCATTAACTCCAGAATTATACAATATTTCAACTACGTCCTCAGAAGGAACATTTTGAGAAATAATTGCAGATAATGCAAGATTTTTTACTAAACCACAATTAGAGCCTTCAGGCGTTTCAGCAGGACAAATTCTTCCAAAATGTGTAGAATGCAGATCTCTTGCCTCAAAATTAGGTTGTGTACGACTTAATGGTGATTGAACTCGTCTTAAATGACTAATAGTAGAAAGATAATTTGTTCTATCCAATAATTGTGTAACACCAACTCTACCACGTCCCCAATTTCCAGTTGCAATGGCATTATTCAATTTATCAGAAATAATTCCAGGTCTAATTGCAGCAGCAACTGCATTAAGTCCCCGTTTTTGCCCTGAACGCTCTAATTGATATTTCATATCCCTGACTAGATTTCTAAATGCAGTTCTAAACAGATCTGCTAACATCTGTCCTGCAAATTTTATGACTTTATTTCCATAATGATCTTTATCATCTGGTTCAATCCATCCAAGTTTTAATTCAATTAATTTACAAGCAGCCTCACCCAAGAAAAATGCCTTTTCTTTTCTATTTTCAGGATGTTTTCCTAAATGAGGTAATAGACCCCAATCAAGTAAAGTTTCAGCTCTTTTAATTTGAAATTCTTCTAACATACCAGGTGCAATTCTCTTACTAATGTATACCACTGCTTCTTTTGGTGTTGGAACATCACCAGCCTTTTCAAAGGAACCTTCTAATTCATTTTGAATAGTTTCGACTAAGGAAACTACACTTGCAATTTCTTTATCTGATTCTAAACCAAGTGCACGTATTAATGTCACAACTGGTATATCAACAGGTGAACCAGGAATTTTTGCAACAATTAATCCATCTTCTTTCATTATAAGTTCAAGTTTTGCACGATAACCAACAATAGATGAATAAACTTTTGCTTTATGCACTATTTTTCCACCAATTTTTTCTGCATCAACAATTATTTTATTATAAGAAAGATCTTCTAGACCAACTATCACTCTTTCAGAACCATTTATGATGAAATATCCACCTGGATCTTTTGGATCTTCACCATGTTCAATTAATTTTTGATTAGCAAAGCTATGAAGAATACATCCATGTGATTTTACCATTACAGGCATGTCTCCAATGTGGACAAATCTAGATTCTAAGGTTTTTCCATCTTCTATTACACTTGCTTCCATCATAATTGGTGCTGCGTATGAAATGTTTCGAAGTCTTGCTTCTGCAGGAGTAACATGAGTTATTGATCCATCTAGTTCCATCATTCTTGGTTGTTGCAGTTTAATTTTTCCAAGTTGAATTTTATATGGATATTCAGCGTTTTCAATATCAACATGGTCAACTTCATGAATTATACTTTGTAATCCATCATCTACAAATTCATCAAATGAATTGAGATGTTGTCTTGCAATACCTTCGTTTTTTAAAATATTTTGAATTACTGACCAATTTTTATTTTCTGATTTCATTATACTTCCACCACATATCGATAATAGTAACTTTCACCAGCTGTTCCACTTTTTCTAGTAATTTTTATCATGTCACCAGGTTTTACCCCAAGTCCTAAAATTGCAGGATCAGTAACGAAAATGAATGGCAGTTCAGTTGGATTACAATTAAAATCTTTTAATACTTTTTCAGCATCTTTTTTTGTCATAATCTCGTGTTTTGGAACATATACATGGTCTGGTACAAGAGTCGGAATTTTTTTAGTTGCCATAAATCTCATCCTCACGCATAACACTAGTTATTAGAAAAAGCAATCGCAACAAACTAAACAAAAGTCTCTGTGAGGTCAATATATATTTAATTAGATATTTTTCAAAAAAATCAAAAATTATCTCAGTAATCTGTTTTTTTTATTCTACTCTTGTTAAATATGACAAAATATGCCAAAAATTATTGAAATTAAAGATTAAAACAATATTTTTGATTATGACTATTGCAATTTTTCCATTATTTGTGAATCAAGGTTTTGCTGATTTTCATGATACGGGAAGTGGAATTACATTGGACATATCAACTGACAAAGAAGCATATAATCCAGGAGAAACAATTACGATCTCTGGTCAAGTTAATCCTCAGATTCCTAACACTGATGTAATTTTACAAATTATTTCTCCCCAAGCAACTAACATCATTCAAGTAGAACAACTTGAAGTTGATTCAGCTGGTAACTTTAGTGGAAATATTGAAACGGATTTTGGTGGTGCATGGAAAAATTCAGGTACTTATGAGATTAGAGCATTTTACTGGAATGATGTAAGAGTTGATATACAATTTGATTATGGAATGACTTCTGTTGGTATGCAAGAAAAACCATTAGATGAAGATGAAGATGAATCTGTTCAAACTGAAGAATCAACGGGAATTGTTGGTCTTGAAGAAAGAGGAGATATGTCATTAGATATTCAAGGTGTTAATGTCAATTATACAATTAATGGTGGAAAAATTATTTCAATTATACCGGATCTAGATGAAACATCATTAATCATTACAATAGAAACCACAACTGATGGTGAATTAATGATTACATTACCAAAAGATGTGATTGATGGAATATTTTTTGTCTTAGTTGATGGAGAAGAAACGATATATACTGAAGAAGTAAATGACAATTCCTCCACATTAATAATCCCATTCTATAATGGAACCGAAGAAATTGAGATAATTGGTACATTTGTAATACCAGAATTTGGTACTATAGTTGTACTAGTATTAGCAATAGCAATTATTACAATTATTACAATAACTTCTAAATCAAGACTTAGTATTGTGTCAAAATTTTAAGAAATTATTAAGATCATAGAATATACATAAATATAGAATAATTTTGAAAATAATAAGATGAACGTTCAATCTATAGTACTACTTTTGGCAGTTTTGTCAATTGGTAGTATGAGCATCGCTTCACAAGCATTTGCAGATCATCATGGCGGATCCGATCACATGGCTATGCCAATTGATATCTCAACTGACAGTGATACATATGATCATGATTCAACAATTGAAATTACTGGTCATGTAGGTACCATAAGATCTGGTGCTGCAGTAGCTATTGTAGTATCTGGACCAATGGGAATTGCTTCAGTTGATCAAGTCAATGTTGACAGCAATGGTGACTTTTCAGCAACAGTTGGAACTGGAAGTAGCTTAATGAAGTACGATGGTGAATACAAAATCAAAGCAACATACGGAGACAAGAGCATTAATGATACCGTTATTGTAACACTTGAAGGTGGAATCGCAGCTGGCTCAATGTCAGGTGTTGAAAGCCATGATGAAGGTGGACACCATGAAGCAGAAGCTTATGACCTTACAGATGATGTAAGTACAAGCATAAGTGGTGGTGATATTGCAAGTGTAACTGCAGGTAATAATTCAGTAGTTATAGCAATTCATGATGCTGAAGATGGTGGAGAATTAACACTAACAGTAGCAAGCGATGTACTTACACCATTTAATGATGGTACTTACTTTGTTCTAGTTGATGGAGAAGAAAGTGATGATGCATCACAAAGTGGTAGTACAGTAACAATTCCTTTCGATGCTGGTGTAGAATCAGTTGAAGTAATTGGTACACACGTAGTTCCAGAATTTGGTACAATAGCAGCATTGATTCTTGTAGTAGCAATTGTTTCAATAATTGCAATAACTGCAAAATCAAGACTAAGTATTATGCCAAAACTCTAAAATCTCGTCTTTTTCCCTTTTTTTATTTTTTAGTTATGAGTAAAAGAAATATACGATTCAAACAAAGTTTTCTAATGAACAAAGTCATTTTTTTCACAGTATTGATTTTATCAATTTCTATAGTTCCTGCTTTTGGACAAGAAATTAGTGGTCAGCAAATTACTTTGTCTACAGATAATACAGCATATCAACAAGGAGATATAATTACAGTTTCAGGTTCTATCGAAAAAGTTTTACCTAATACACCAGTAATTTTACAAATATTTTTTGTAAAAACACAAGTTGATGTAGCACAAATTGAAGTTTCGAAAAATGGAAAGTTTTCAACAACGTTTGTTGCAGATGGTCCACTGTGGAGCCAAGATGGAATAGGAACAATAAGACTTGGATATGGTAGCACTATTTCAGAAGCATCTTTTGAATTTTTCAAGACAACACGTGATGATGTATTCATTTCAAATTTTGAAGTAAATATTCCAAATTCAGGTACATTTGATATTCCATTTACCATGAAAGGAGGAACTGTAGAATCAATATTATTAAATCAAAATAATCTAGGATTAGATATAAGCCTCAATACTTCATCAGATGGATATATTAGATTACAAATTGATCGAGATGATCTAGATTCATTAAAGAATGATGGAAGTGATGAGGAATTCATAATATTAATAGTTAATTCAAACAATGTAGATCCAATTCAAACTGAATTTAGAGAACTTGAAGTAACGAATCAATTTCGTACTATAGAGATTCCAATTCAAAAGGGAGATACAGATATACAAATTATTGGTACATTTGTAATACCAGAATTTGGTACAATAGCAACATTGGTTCTTGTAGTAGCAATTATTTCAATAATTGCAATAACTACAAAATCAAGACTCGGTATGAATTTTAGATATTAAAATTATTTACTGATTTATCTTTCCAGAAATATAACCATCATAATCTACTTCAACAGAAGAAAACCCAAGCATCTGTAATTTTTCTGAAATCTCCTCTATCTTTTGATTATCTCTAAGTAATGGAATCTTATCAACTTCAACTTCAATTTTTGCAATTCCATTTAGATCTCTTACTCGAACTTGTTTTACATCTATACTCTGTTTGATCATTATTTCACCCATTTCAACTCTTGCTAATTTTTCAGCAGTTACTCTTTGACCCCAAGGAATACGAGATGCTAAACAGGAATTTGATGGTCTATCATAAACTGTCAAACCAATAATCTTAGATTGTTCACGTATATCCTGTTTTGTGAAATTTGTTTCTAGTAATGGACTTTTAATTCCATTTTTATGTAATGCGTCAATTCCAGGTCTGTAATCACCAAGATCATCTACATGAGTACCATCAACAATAACATCACATCCAAGTTGTTTTGATGTTGAAAGTAATTTATCAGATAATTCATCACGACAGTAAAAACATCGATTTTTATCATTTCTTACAAAGTTTTCATTTTGTAATTCATCATAATTAATTATTATGTGTCTAATACCAATTTCACTAGTAATTTTTTTTGCAGAATCTAATTCATCCTGTGCTAATGTTTTATAATCAGCAGTAACAGCAATTGCATTTTTTCCAATTTTCTCAAATGCAGTATATGCAACTAAAGCACTATCAACCCCTCCAGATAATGATACTAAAACACTATTTTTGTCACTAAACCAATTAAGTAAATCTTGATATTTTTTCATTTTCTTACTTTATTGATTTTTTCTCTAAGTAATTCTTCAGTTTGATTAAATGACAAATTTAATGAATTTGATATGGATTTTATATCTTCAAATTCAATCTTAAAATGTGAATCCCCATTAACTATTTTATAATGAACTGGGAATTTATGCCCATCAATTTCTACTGTATCTTGTTCAATTGATCTAGGAACAACATATCTTTCTGAATTTCGAATTCTGACACCAAGTGTTTTAGTTTCGGCAACTAACAATTCCAAAATCGAATTCATTGATTCTGAATCACAAATTACAGATATCAACTGAGTTGGTCTACCTTTTTTTGTAATACCAGAAGTAATAGTTACATCTTTTGCGCCATTTGACATGATTTTTTCAATCATATTTCCTAAAACTTCTCCAGATACATCATCTACATTAGTCTCTAGAATTTGAACCGTATCTTTGACTAGATTCATTTTGGTTTTTCCATTTACAATTTTTAGGACATTAGCAAATTCGCCGAAATCTTTTGAACCCGCTCCATACCCTACAGAATTTATCTTAATTGGTGGATAAAATTCAGAACATGTTTTTGCTAAATTAACTAAAATACTTGCTCCAGTAGGTGTAGTTAATTCATCTGTAATAGTTCCACCTTGAATAATTATTTCAGAATTTTTGAAAATTTCTAAAATTGCATATGCAGGATTTGATGTTTTTCCATGTGAAAATGTTACACTTCCACCACCAATTGCAACTGGTAAGCAAATTATTTCATCGTTAAACAGATTCAAATCATCTAAAGCAATTGCTGTACCAAGAATATCAATTACTGTATCAATACTTGCTGCCTCATGGAAATGAATTGATGATTCTGGTTCTCCATGAACTTTAGATTCTGCAGAAATGAGAGTGTTAATTGAATTTGTTACAAAATTCAAACCAGATTTAGATAATCCAATTTTTTTTGATGATTCTATAATACAATTCTTCACATCTGTAGCCTTTCTTTCATGAACACTTTCATCAATTTCTAAAATTAACTGAGTTGCATCTTTTCCATTTTTTTGTACAGATACAAAATCAATGTTTATAATCTTAGAATTATCTAAAAATGATTCTGCAGTGTAAATACCCTCAATAATTCTCGATTTATTTGCTCCAAGATTTACTAATGATGATAATATCATATCTCCTGAAATTCCGGCAATTTGTGGATCAATAATTAGGACCATAAATTATGAATACTAAAAATACATAAAAATCTGTTTAAAATCCAAATAAGATTTAATTAATCATAATCTTGAGCGCATATATGATTACAATTATTGGAGCAGGTAAAGTAGGTGGAGACGCAGCACTGTTTTCTGCACTAAAGCAATTAGATGATAATATACTTCTATTAGATATCGCAGAAGGACTTCCACAAGGTGAAGCAATGGATATCAATCATATGCTATCTGAGCAAGGTATAGACGTTGAAATTAAAGGGTCTAATAATTATGAAGATATGAAAGGTTCAAACATTGTGGTGGTTGTTGCAGGTGCTGGACGAAAGCCTGGAATGACAAGAATGGATTTACTGAAAATTAATGCAGGAGTTGTAAAAGATGTGGTTGGAAACATCAAAAAATATGCTGATGATTCGCTTATCATTCCTGTAACTAATCCATTAGATCCAATGGCATACATTACTTTCAAAACTTCTGGTTTTGAAAAAAATAGAGTTTTTGGAATGGGTGGGATGCTGGATTTATCAAGATTCAAGCAATTCATTCATGAAGAAACTAATTCTTCACGAAAAGAAATTGATGCATTAGTAATTGGTGAACATGGAGAAAACATGCTTCCATTAACTAGACTAGCAAAAATATCTGGAAAGCCTTTACCAGAAATTCTTTCTCAAGAAAAACTTGATAATATTTTTACATTAACAAAAAATGTTGCAGCTGAGGTCATCAAACTAAAGGGTGCTACAGTTCATGCACCTGGAAATGCAATTTCATCTATGATTGATAATATTATTAATGATAAAAAACAAGTAATGCCAGTTTCGACATATTTAGATGGAGAATATGGTTATTCTGATGTTTCAATTGGAGTACCTGTAATGCTTGGTAAAAATGGAGTAGAAAAAATTATTGAACTTGAATTAAATGATAATGAAAAAAAATGGTTTGAAAATGGTGTTAAAAGTGTTAAAGACGCAATTTCAGGCATAAATGTATAAACAGTTTTTAAATTTACTACACATTAAGAAAAAAATTGGATATTTCAGAAATATTAGATGCAGTAAATCAAGGTAAAATTACAGTAAGTAAAGCTAAAAAGCTTTTGGAATTATATTCAATTGAAGAAGTAGAAAATTTTGCAAAAATTGACATTAATCGTAAAATGAGAAAAGGTATACCGGAAGTAATTTTTGCAGAGAGAAAACAATTACTTGAAATAAAAAAAATTATTTCAAAAGTATTAAAAAAATCAGATAGTATCTTAGTTTCAAGAATTCAGAAAAAAGATTATTCTAAAGTAATAGATTTTTCTAAAAAAAATAATTATAAAATAAAAAAAGGGAAAAATACAACAACAGTCTTAATTTTTAGAAAATCTATTAAAAAAACTGGAGGAAAAATTGGTATCATTACTGCTGGAACATCAGATATTGGTGTTGCAGAAGAAGCCAAACTCATGTGTGAATCAATGAATTGTGAATGCATTACAAGTTATGATATTGGAATTGCAGGATTACACAGAACATTTCCTGTATTGAAAGAATTTGTCAAATCAGATGTGGATGTTGTTATTGTAGCAGCTGGAATGGAAGGTGCATTAGCTTCAGTTGTATCATCCATGGTAAATGTTCCAGTGATAGGAGTACCAACATCTGTTGGCTATGGATATGGTGAAAAAGGAATAGCTGCGTTGGCATCAATGCTTCAAAGCTGTTCATTAGGCCTTTCAGTTGTTAACATAGATAATGGAATAGGTGCAGGTGCAGTAGCTGCAAAAATAGCCAATCAAAAGTCAAAAAAATAATTTTTTAGTACTCAATCGTTGGTTTTCTCGTAAATCATATATATCATACAAAAAGGTGA
Organism: uncultured Candidatus Nitrosopelagicus sp.; assembly: GCA_964454035.1. Classification (GTDB taxonomy): domain Archaea; phylum Thermoproteota; class Nitrososphaeria; order Nitrososphaerales; family Nitrosopumilaceae; genus Nitrosopelagicus. Next base: position 12,772 of record CAYVQV010000019.1, read on the forward strand.
AAGTTAACATTGAATGGAAAAAGAATTGTTCTTACTGCTGATAGAAGTTTGATGACAAATTATAGAGGAAATTTTCTTTATGGATTTATTGCATGTGGCCCATATGAAGTCTTACCTGAATGGGTTTTTGATAAAGTATTTTGTCCACCAGTAGAAACTGATCCTATTACAGGAGAAGCAAAAGTTGCACAAGTGGGTTTACGACGTGTAGAGGCTGCTTTACATCAAGGTTACAAAAAAGAAGAAGTATTTGTTGCAAATCCAGATTATTTAGCAAAATCAATTGGTCCAGATACTAAAGTAGTTGGAATTAATGTTATGGATCCGCTTGGAATGGCACCAGTTACAACTACAATGGCACCAGAAAAATTATCATATGTTGCAATGAAATTTAAAAAAATGTGTGCTGATATTATTCAGCTTAAGAAAAAATATGATTTCAAAGTTGCAGTTGGCGGAAATGGAGCATGGGAACTAGCAAAATCTGATAGAATGAAAGTTCATGGAATAGATACGGTTGTTGTTGGTGAAGCCGATGAACTTGCATTAGATTTATTTCATGAATTAGAATCAGGCGAAGCACCAGAAATGATGCATTGCTTTGTAAAAAATATACAAAATATTCCAGAAATTACTGGTCCTACTGTAAACTCACTAATTGAAGCAATGAGAGGTTGTGGACGAGGATGTGATTTTTGTGATGTCAATAAGCGCTCTAAAAAAGACCTTCCAGTTGAAAGATTAGTTAGAGAAGCACAGATGAATCTTGATTATGGATTTGATTCTGTTTGGTTACATTCTGATGAAATGTTACTTTATGGATGTGAAAGTAGAGACTTTCAACCAAACTATGATGCAATTACGGAACTCTGGAAAGCTTTGAAAAATCTAGGTGCAAACTTTATTGGAACTACTCATATGACTTTCTCTGCAATAGCAGCAGACCCCAAACTTTTACATGATATATCAGAAATTAATGGAATGCATAATAATGGAAGATGGTTGTCAACCAACTTAGGGATTGAAACAGTAGCACCTAGTATGGTAAAAAAGCATCTTGGAGTAAAAACAAAACCATTTTCAGTTGATGAATGGGGTTGGGTTGTAAGAGAAGGAGCAAAAATAATGAATGAAAATCATTGGTTCCCAGCAGCTACAATCATAATTGGATGGCCTGATGAAACTCCTGATGAAACTCAATATACTATTGATATGATGCAAGACTTTAGAGCCACGAACTTTAGAGGTCTAGTTGCACCATTACTATATCAAGATTTTAGTGAAAAAAATTCGATGCATTTTGGAAATTTGAATGAAGCACAATTCACACTATTTTGGAAATGCTGGGAAAATAATTTACGTGTGATTAACGACATTATTCCAATAATTCTTAGAAATAAAACATATGGTCCACCAATGAAAATTTTCATGTATGGAATTCTAAAGGCAGGGACCTGGGCAATTATGAGATATCTTAGAGGTTTATGTAAGGATTTGTTTAATGGTAGATTACCTGAAGATATTGTTGAAAAATACGCAAGAAGTAGATCTGTTGCTGCTCCAGATTATACACGATAAAAATTAAATCTGTTCTATTGCTTTATCTGCAATTGTATTTCTTTTTGGTGTCATTGAAATAAAATAATGTTTATCTGCACGTTCAACTGATTCAACTTTTTTTATAGTTTTTGAAGGAACATCAAATTCATGGATACCATTTTCTAATTCACCTTTTGTATATAACATCAAATATGTATCACCACCAATTGGACTCAATGGAATAAATGAACAAACATATCCTTTGTATGAATTAATTGGCATTACATTTTTCATTGGAGGTGCAACAGATGAAAGATACATAAAGATATCTTCAATACTTTCAAATTCTTCATATTCAACATTCATGATGATGATAATACTTTAGAATATAATAACTTAAAGATTATTTTCTTCTATTCTTGATTGCAATTATCACAACTGCTGGGGCTACAAAGTACATTCCAATGTTTAGCATTATGATTCCGATTCCATAGCCTAACATTTCCTGCTCTGTGTCAATGTCAACATAATTGA
>CAYVQV010000020.1:0-13987 GCA_964454035.1 uncultured Candidatus Nitrosopelagicus sp.
AGGTATTGTAATCAAAAAATTCTTTTTTTCATCAAATAATCCAGCCTTTACAGATTGTTCTTGTGGTTCAAAAAGTTCGTCATATCCTTCTGAATGGAGAAAATTAATTGATTGTGAATTTAGATCTAAGTCACTTATTTTCATACTGTATTATAGTGACCAGGTTTTGACTCATAAATAGATGATTCTCGAGTCATTTTTCTTACTATGTTCCTAGCTTCATCATCAGTGAATTTTTCTGTTTTTACTAATTCTTCATATAACAATTCTTCTGGCACTGATTTCTTAGGTTCTCCTTCAAGTCCTTTCAAAACATCCATGAACAACTGCATTTTTGAAACCTCACTACGTGGTCTTCCTTGTAGAACACCAAGATCAACTTTACCAGTATTAACATCAATTCCTGCATCCTCAAACATGTTTTGTAAAAGTTCAATTGCTCTTTGTGCGTCCTCTTCTTCTACCTTAGTTTTTAGTAAAAGTCTAGCTCTTGCAGTTGCAAGTCTGATTAAACCCTCTAACTGTCTAGGCGTAACAGTAATCATTTCTTCTGATTCAACATTACGCATCTTCAAATAATATGCAAGAATTTTGTCTTCTGCTTCTTTGGTAAGAATAGGCTCAACTCTTTTTGCATAAGAAACGTATTTTGTAAGTGTCTCAGAATCGACTAATGACCTATTATCAATTCCTTGAGGTGTATGTAGATTAATTATATGCTTAGCAATTTTCTCATCTCGTTCTTTTGATGGTTGATCTCTTACAACAAAAATAAGATCAAATCTTGTAAGTAATGGTATTGGAAGGTTAACATTTTCTGTAATATTCTTAAAAGGATCATATTTTCCATACATTGGGTTTGCTGCTGCAAGAATTGAAGTTCTAGCATTTAATGTTGCAACAATTCCACCTTTTGCAATACTTGCAGTTTGTTGTTCCATAACTTCATGAAGTGCACTTCTATCTTCATCTTTCATTTTATCAAATTCATCTATACACACCAATCCTTGATCTCCTAGAACAGTAGCACCAGCTTCTAGCATGAATATTCCATTAACATCACGAACAACTGCTGCAGTCAAACCAGCTGCAGTAGAACCTCTTCCAGATGTATACAAACCTCTTGGTGCAATTCTTGCACAAAATTTTAACATCTCACTTTTTGCAGTACCTGGATCGCCTACAAGGAAAATATTAATGTCGCCTCTAATTTTACTTCCATCTTGTAATTCTCTTTGAGTTGAACCTGCCATTAAAAGCAGAATTGATTCTTTGATAATTCTATGACCAGTAATATGTGGTGCAAAAGAATCTATTATTCTATCATAAACATCTGGGCTTTTTGATAATGATTTGATAGTTTTTTCTTCTTCTGGTGAAATTTCTTCTCGTTGAATACGCCGTGAAGTCTTGGAAGCTTTACCTCCAAGAAACTCTACATTATTTCCATCTAATCTTAATCTGTACAATGGACTATTATTTTTTGAAACTCCAGTCATCTTTTCTTGTTCTATTCTAACAATACCAGTTAATGCAACTCTATCACCAGGTCTAGCATCATCTACTAAATCCTGTTTTACAGTAATATCCAGATAATGAGGAAGTTGTCCTGGCGGTAGATCTTCTGGTAATTCCTGTAATCTGACAAATTGAACATCAATAAATCGGCTAGATTGAGGCTCCAAGGCTAGTTCTCTATGTGTACATTTTTCATTTGAACACTGAATTGGAGTAGTTATTGTAAGACCTTTTTCTAATATGACATCAGTTCTATGACCTACTGGACAGAAAAATACAAGTTCTTTTGCTAATGGTTTTACTTCAGATGCACGCAAAACCATACCAGAGACACTTGTCATTTTTCCAATTATTTCTGCATTAATTTGTCGTAGACTTCTTTGTACTGGATAGTTTGCAATTCTAGCTCTTATTTCATGCTCAATTTTTTTAGCGTATTTTGGAAATCTTTCATTTAATATTTCTTTGATTGCTCTTCCAAATGCCTCAAGAATTTCATCTGGATCTTCATTAAACTTTGATTCAATTTCAGGATGTGTTACCAAGTCATTATAATCAACATTGATATATCTGGATTTGGATGACATCATTTTATCAATATCTTCTACATATCTGTATGAGCCTGATTTATCTTTGAATTGTATCAAAAAGTCTTTGACATAATCTGATAATGCAGATGGAGTTTGAGTTTCTGTAGCAGTCATTTTTTCTTACCTATAACTTGTTTTTTAAATTCAATACTAGCATTATGGATTTGATTGTAAAATACTTCTTCCTCTACACTTAGTTTTGACCCCAAGTCAGAAGTTAGTTGAGATGAATCAGCTAATCGTACAATCTTGCCTTGTCTTATTCGTATAAGTTGATTTAACATGCTTTCTACTTTATCAAAATCATCTTTTGGTAAATTTTTCATATATTCATTTAACTTTATGTAAAAATATTTGTCTAATGAAGAAATAGAATCTTCACCTTGTACGTCTTCCTTAACTTTTGCTTGTTTTAGTTCTTGAATCATGTCTTGTTCATGAATTACAATATGATTTTCAGAATGAAGTATTTTTGCAACCCATCTAGGTAAATTCATAATTTCGCCTTGTTTGCCTTCAACTTGAATTTCAGAGACATTAATTTTCAAATCATGTGAAAATTCAACTTTAACGTCTTCTAGGCCATATCCTACAGAATATACTTTAGCGGTGTCTTCTAATTCCAATATTCATGAAAGGCGTGACAGGGATTTAATGGGTACGATCGATCAATTTCCTTAACAATTAGCTTTGATCATTTGATCCTAGTAGTCATTTATTAATAGAATAAGCAGTTTCCAACTATGATAAACACTGATGTTATGTGGGTAGAAAAATATCGTCCACAAAATCTCTCAGAAATAGTTAATCAAAAAGATGTTAAAGGCAGTTTATCTGGATTAATGAAAAATCAATCAGAAATGCCTCATTTGTTGTTTTCTGGTAGCGCTGGGGTGGGAAAAACTACAACTGCAATATGTATCTCACGTGAAATACTTGGAGATGTATGGAAAGATTATACATTAGAACTAAACGCATCGGATGAACGTGGTATCAATATGGTTCGTGAAAGAGTTAAAAAATTTTCAAGGTTTGCAGGATTAGGTTCACAAATACCATTTAAAATTATTATTTTAGATGAAGCAGATGAAATGACTTCTGATGCACAAACTGCATTAAGAAGAATAATAGAAGATACTGCAAAATTCTGTAGATTCATACTAATTGCAAACAACATTTCAAAAATAATTGATCCAATTCAAAGTAGATGTGCAGTTTTCAAATTTACACGTATTAGTGAAAATGAAATTATTGAGCAATTAAAAATAATTTCTCAGAAAGAAAAGATCAAGGTTGATGAAAAGGGTTTAAAAGAAATTACAAACTATGCTGGAGGAGATATGAGACATGCAATAAATTTACTTCAAGCAGTTGCAAGTGCAGGAAATATAACTCAAGCAAGTGTGAAATCATCTGCTGGTTTAACAAAAACTACTGATGTATCTGATGTACTAAAATTAGCTGTTTCAGGAAAAATTCAGGATGCTAGAAATAAGATGATTGAACTCATCAAAGTTTATGGAATGTCTGAATCAGACTTTCTAAAATATATCAATCAATCATTGTTTGAACAGAAATCTGAAAATCTTGAAGAAATGTCACAAATTATTGCAAAATATGATTATAGAGTTTTATCAGGTGCAAATTCTGAAATTCAATTATCTGCAATGCTTGCAGAGTTAGGAAAATTTTCAAAATAAAAACGCAGAGAGAGGGATTTGAACCCCCGCGTTCTTGCGAACACAGGCTTTCAAGGCCCGCGCCCTACCAGGCTAGGCGACCTCTGCGAGATTTGGTGATATTTACTGCTTAAAATTTGTTAAGTAGAAGTGTTTTACTAGATTTTTGATTAAAATTCTAAAATAGATCTTTTGTAGGATTAGCCCATTCCAGGAGGTCCACCACCGGGTGCACCAGAAATTGCAATAACATCATCAATTCTTAAAATCATTGATGCAGCTTCAGTTGCAGCCTTGATGATTTGTTCTTTGACTACTACAGGTTCTACAATATTTAATGAAAGCATATCACTTACTTTACCATCTTTAGCATTAATTCCACTCCATTTTTTACCCTCACTCTGTTTTGCACGTAATGAAACCATAGTATCAATTGGATCCATTCCTGCATTTTCAGCAATTGTAAGAGGAATTATTTCTAATGCTTCAGCAAATTTCTTAATTGCTAATTGTTGACGTCCATCAAAACTTTCTGACCAATCTTTCAAAAATGCAGCCAATAATGCTTCTGGAGCACCACCACCTGCAACTATTGCAGGTTTTTCAATAACATCTTTTACAACCATTAATGCATCGTGAATAGAACGATCTACTTCATCGACAACTCTTTGAGAACCACCACGAATCAATAATGTAATTGAATGTGGATTTTTACATCCTTCTACAAATACCCATTTATCAGATTCAACTTTCTTTTGATGTACTAAATCAGATAATCCAAGATCCTTCTCAGTAATATCATCAAGATTACTAGAAATACGACCACCTGTAGCTTTTGCAAGTTTTGTCATATCACTTTCTTTAACACGTCTAACAGCCAAAATTCCATGTTTTGCTAAAAAGTGTTGAGCCATATCATCAATTCCCTTTTGACATATTACAACATTTGTTCCAATAGAATGTAATTTCTCAACCATAGACTTTAGCATTCTATTTTCTTCTTCCAAAAACATTTGCATTTGTGTTGGATCATTAATTCTAATTTCAGCACTCATTTCAGTTTTTTCAATTTCAAGTGCAGAATTAATTAAAGCAATTTTTGCTTGCTGGATTTTGGTAGGCATTCCACTATGAACAATTTCTTTGTCAAGAACTATACCTTTGACTAATGCAGTATCAGTTATAGATCCACCTGCCTTTTTTTCTACTTTAATATTATCAAGATCTACAGTTGATTTTTCATTTTTTGTTTCTGCGATTTTTAGAACTGCATCAACAACAATTTTGGATAGTACACCACTATCTTCAGAAATTAATTTTGATTCCATACTTGTTGCAGCAATTTTAAGTAGTGTTTCTTTATCATTAGCTTGAACCTTTTTTGAAATTTCGTTTAGAATTTCTAGGGATTTTTCTGCTGCAGCTTGAAAACCATCAATTATTACTGATGAATGAACATCTTTAGTTAGAAGTTCTTCTGCTTTTGCTAAAAGTGTACCTGCAAATATTACTGATGATGTTGTTCCATCACCTACTTCTGTATCAATTGTTTTAGAAATTTCAACCATCATTTTAGCAGTTGGATGTTGTGCATCAATTTCTTTCAATATTGTTGCACCATCATTTGTAATTGTAACATCACCCAGAGAATCAACTAACATCTTATCTAGTCCTCGTGGGCCCAAGCTTGATTTTACTAATTCTGCTACAAGTTTAGCAGCAGCAATATTATTTTTTTGTGCATCTTTTCCTTTTTCTTGTAAAGCACTTTCCTTTAAAACCAAAACAGGTCCGTTTGGGGTCTGTTGTATAGATGCCATAAAAATTTGTCACAATTGCTGCTTTAATACCTTACGAGATGATCGATGGAATGAATTCTCTTTTTTTCACATCAACTATTCCACTGTAAATAATACGAATTTCAGGAAGAGCTAAAAATGGTAGAAAAACTGGTACAAGATGTGGTTTTTTGAATACACAGCCATGATCTGACAATGTATGATTTATTTTTGAAAATTGATTTGATACAGTCTCAATTGGTTTTGATGAAATTATTCCAGCTACTGCCAATGGCATAAAAGCGAGTGTTTTTCCATTTTTGACTATAATTATTCCTCCTTGTGATTTTCTTAATTCATTTGATGCAACTGCCATATCTTTCTCGTTTGAACCTATTACAACCATGTCATTTTCATGAAAACTCCAAGTTGATGCAAATGCACCTATTTCAGCGCCAAAATTACTAAGAAAACCAATTGAATGTTTTTTTGTTCCAAATGTTCTATCAAACACTGCAACTTTCCAGATATCTTTTTCAGTAGATGGAGCAACATTACAATTTTTTGTCTTCAAAGTGTCATTAGATTTTTCTGTTACAATTTCAGTTTTCATTGAGATGACATTAATATTTTCTTCACTTTTCTTTGATTTTATTACAAAATCATTTTCTGTAAGAACTGGAGTTTTTACTGTATTAGTTAACCATGATGGTAATTGTGGTTTTTTTATTGATGATAAAATTTTTCCATTGGAAACTACTAATTTTCCACCAAGAAAAACTTTCTTTATTTTTACTTTCTCTAAATTATCTAGAACTAGCATATCAGCAATCTTACCTGGTGCGATTCCTCCAAAGTCATTATTCATTTTATAATAATCAAAACAATTTTTTGATGCCATTGATATTGCATCTATGGGATCCAAACCATGTTTAATTGATTCTCTAACACAATGATCAATATGACCATAAGTAGAAATGTCAACTGGATCCAAACCATCTGAACAGAACATCAATCTATTTGTGTATGTTCCATGAGTTAATACAAGTGGAATTATTTCTTTTAGATCTCGCCTAATAGAGCCTTCTCTTATCATTATCCACATACCTAATCTAAGACGTTCAATAACTTGTTCAAAATTAATTGGTTCATGACATGAAAAAATTCCAGATGAAACATATGCATTTAATTTTTTTCCACTTGCTCCAGCAGTATGACCATTTATGATACAATTTTTTTTATGCATTTGGATTAATGATTTCATAGTTTGTGGATCACGTGAAGTTACTTTTGTCCATGAAAATACTTCACCCAAGCCAATCACAGAAGGGTTTTCTATTGCCAATCTCTCTTCTTTTAGTGTTAATCTATTTCCATGACTAAATTTTCTATCAACTGGTAATCCACCAGGAACTGTATGAAAGAATCTCATAGGTAAATTTTTTGTTTGTTTAACAAATTCTTTGAATCCTCTAAAACCAGACACACTAACAATATCTATAGAATCAGGAAACAATGAAGTCACACCACATAAAAGAGATTTTTTTACAAATTCTGATGGTAACGTGAAATGATCAATATGAATATGTGGATCGACAAAACTTGGAGATACAAACTTGTTTTTTAAGTCTATGACAATTGTTTTTGTTCCTTTGGCATGAGATGCATTAGAACCAACGTATGCGATTCTGTCGTTTTTAATGGCTATCTGTATTTTTTCCTGAATTTCTCTAGTATAGACATTGATCAATGAACAATTCTTTAAAATCGTATCAGCAGGAATTTTGCCAGTTGCAGTTGAATTTGTCTGAATAATTGATGATGCTATATTTGAAAACACATGTACATAACCAGTTAGAGATTATTATACATTGAAGCGATGTTTAAATTACCGACATAGAGGCAAAATAATATGAATTTGCCGAAAGAGACTAGAACATACTGTCCAAAGTGTAAGAGTCATCAAACTATGAAAGTTTCAATTTACAAAGCTGGAAAACGTAGAGGTTCTGCAGCTGGTGAACGAAGACATGCATTACGTAAAAAAGGATATGGTGGTCAGAAATTTCCAAAATTAGCAAAACCTGCAAAAACAACTAAAAAAGTAACACAATTACTAACATGTCCAACATGTAAAAAGAAGATGATGAAAAAAGGAATTAGAATAAGAAAGTTTGAGTTGGTGGCAGTATGAAAAAAGATCATATTTTGGTTCCAGAGCCAAGCAGCAAATTTAATAAAATAAAATGCCAAGAATGTGAAGAAGAACAGATTATTTATTCACATAGTTCTACAAAAGTTACTTGTAATTCTTGTGGTAATGTTATTTCAGAACCAACTGGATCCAAAGCTAAAATCAATGGAAAAATTTCAGGTACTGCATAATAATTCATAATCATATTTTGTATTTAGATTCAAACCAATTCTTTTATCATCAATAATAATAAAATTTTCCTGAATTGACGTTAAATCATTAATTTTATTTGCATTAACAAGTGATACTCCAGAAAAAACATGTTCCCCATTTTTAGTTGTACATTCTGATTTAATGCCTATAGAATTCAAAAATGAACTTGTCAATACAATACTAGTCCAAATCTTTTCATGATTGTAATTTTTAACTATTTTTTTGATAATTTCTTCATCAAGTAATGGAATATCACCAGATGTAACAAAAACTGAGTCATCTAATTGTTTTAAAACATAGTTCAAATCACTAACAAAATCTTTGCCAGAAGTTGAAATTATGTCAATTCCAGATTGCTGTAAAATCTTTTCTGTCTCTGGAGAATTTGAACTAGTTGCTGCAATTATTTGAGAAAAACAATTTGAATCTTTTAGTGCGTCAACTACATGTAAGATTATTGGTTTTTTATAATTAAGCAGTAATTTTTCTTGTTCCATATTCATTCTGGTACCTTTGCCACCAGCCATTATTAGACCAATCATAGCGAAACAAAGATCAGAAGGGAAGCAAGTCTTGTAATTTCATTTGTTGCACCTAATACATCACCAGTGATTCCTCCAAAACTTCTTGTAGAAAGACCAACCATGAACATAGTTATGACAATTCCAACTGCAAATACAATTAGACCCGATGTTTCTCCAATTATTAAAAATGGCAAAATTGTAATGGCAAATGCAACTGCTAGTCGCTTTTTATCGTTCATAAATTGCATAAATGGTGAATTTGAACCAACTGCTGCAGAATTTCCTAGACTTGCCATTAAAACCATTGAAAATTTTGCCAAAATTTCACTTAATAGAATTATTTTGAATAGTTCATATCCACTGGTTAAAGAGATGGCAATTATTGCACCTGCAATATACAAAACAATAGATACAATTCCAGCTGATCCAGTTGTTAGATCTTTCATTGCTTTTAGTTTTCTTTCTTTTGTTCCTCTAGTCATCAAACCATCAGCAAAATCTGCAAGACCATCATTGTGATGAATTCCAGTAATTATTGCTAAAGATGCAACAACTAACAATGAAGTAATTAATGGATCAAGAAATAATGAAAAACCATAACCAAGTGCACCAACAAGAAGTCCTATTGCAATTCCAGCAATTGGAAAAAGATACATGTGTTTTGCAATTGTTTCAAGATTTGCATTATTTGTGGGAAATATAGTAAGAAATGAAAATACTGAACCTATTTGTTTAAGCAATAATTGTCAACCCCAAATAAGATAAAACAGTAATTATTGGAATTGTAACTATTCCAAAGAAGAGAATTGTAGTTACTTTCATTAAGGTAATTGCAGATCGTACATGCTCTATTGAAAGATAAAATGAACCTTCACCAATAGTGTAATTATCAACTTTTTGAAATTTTGTATCCAATGCACCCGCTAATGCTGCCATTGGATAACCAGCGTTTGGACTAGAGGTTTTCCTACTATCTCTTTTCAAAATTTGATATGCATGTTTCCAGTTGTTTCCTAATAACATAGAAGATAACACCATAACTAGTCCAGTAATTCTAGATGGTAGATAATTTAGAATATTATCACAATTTGCTCCAAACCAGCCAAGATTTCTAAACATTTCAGTCTTGTATCCAATCATAGAGTCTATAGTATTGATTACACGATAAACAAATGCGCCTGGAAGACCAAATAATGCAAAATAAAACATTGGACCTGTAACACCATCTACTGTGTTCTCGCTTATACTCTCTAAAACACCAGATAAAATATGATTTTTATCCAAGTTTTTTGTTTTACGCTTAACAATCATTGCTAAATTATCTCTGGCTTGATCAATGTCATCATTCTCTAAAGCATCAACAACTGCCAATGCGTGTTTTTCCATTCCTCTTATTGCTATTGTAGTCTTTAACAAAATAGCACCAACAACAACAGTAACTATGGAAATAAGAAATTCATCTCCAATTAGAACTATTTTCAAATGGAAAATAATCAATAATGCTGCAACAACACCACTTGAGATTAATACAATTAGCATACCACCAAATTTTTCTGAATTCGAATCTTCGCTTTTGAATAATGGTACTAAATTACTAATGAATCCTCCAATCCAAGCAGTTGGATGATATTTATTTCTAGGATCAGCAACAACAAGATCTAGAATTATTGCAAAACCAATTATCAATATTGATTCAATTAACATTTTAAAATCCTCTTAATTGAACTGATATTAAGACTTGACTTTACAACATTGCTAATTTTATCAATTTCATGGTCTAATTTTCGCAAATTAGTTTTATTCCATATTATTTTTTTTGGAGAATTACCAATAGAATCTTCATCTGGAATTGAAAATTTTGTTAGTGGAACTGTACCGAAAACCGGCTTATTCGTAATTTGTTTAAGTTTTCTAAATCCAGGTTTGAGAATTTCTATATCACCACGAAATTTGTTGATTACAAAACCTTTTACTAAATTCTGATGTTTTCTTTCAAGCAATTTCATAGTTCCAACAAGGCTAGCAAAAGAACCACCTCGCTCTATATCTGTAATTAAAATTACAGGAGAATGTGTTTTTTCTGCAATTTTCATATTAGCTATATCATATTTTTGTAGATTAATTTCAGCTGGTGAACCTGCACCCTCTATGATTACGATATCATGATTTTTTTGTAAATTATTGAATGATTGTAACGCTTGTTTTAAACCAATTTTCATTACAAATTTTTTATAATAATCATTTGCATGCATTTTTTTGTAATATTTTCCATTAACGTAAACTGAACTTTTGTAATCACCTAATGGTTTTAATAAAATTGGATTTTGGTGAGGAGAGATTTCTGTTCTTGCTGCAATTGCCTGTATAGCTTGTGCTCTAGATATTTCAAAATTTTTATCAGAATATGAGTAATTTGACATGTTTTGAGCCTTAAATGGTGATACAGAATACCCTAAATCAGAAAAAATTCTGCACAATGCAGTAACTAGAATTGTTTTACCTGCACCAGACGATGTACCTTGAATCATTAATGATTTAGAAATTTAAATCGCCTCCAATGCATTGATTAATTTGATATTATCCTTATGCGTTTTTACTGCAATTCTAATATAATTTTGATTTAAACCACGAAAAGTACTGCAATCTCTAACTAGAATTTTTTTCTTTAAGAGTTTTTTCTGTAAAGTTTTTGATTTCACTTTAGTTTTTAATAAAATAAAATTTGTTGCCGAATCAAAACAAGTAAAATTACTTATTTTAGAAATTGATTTTTTTAAGAATTGATTTTCAGCTTTGATTAATAATTTAGATTTATCAAGAAATGGATGATAGCAAATTGCTGCACTAGCAGCATTTTGTGCAACATTGCTTACATTCCATGGAATTTTTAATTTTTGTAAAATATTAATTAATTCTTTATTTCCTATTGCATATCCTATTCTAAGACCTGCTAATCCAAATGATTTTGTAAATGAACGCAAGATAAACAAATTTTCATATGACTTTATAGATTTGATTATAGATTCATTTGAATCTGGTACTAATTCGATAAATGTTTCATCAACAAAAACAAGACATGATTTTTTTTGTGCCTGTTTAATAATTTTCATCATATTTGATTTCTTGATAATTATTCCAGTTGGATTATTTGGATTACAAACAAACACAGCACCATTAGTTGGTATTTTTTTTATAAATTCATCAATATCGTTATTTAGATTAAATGTTTTATGAAACATAATTTTGCATCCAGATAGCTTGCTAGCTTTTTCATATTCAGAGAATGTTGGTATTGGAATCAACACCTTAGTATTTTCATTTAGAAACGCTTTAGTAAAATTATAGATTATTTCTGTTGCACCATTACCTACAATAATTTGAGATTCGTTTAATCCTGTATACCATTTTAGATTCAAACGTAGATTAGATGAATCAGAATCAGGGTATTGAGAAATAAATTTTAACTGTTTTTTTATGAATTTTTTTACTCCTGGATGACAGCCTAATGGATTGACATTAGAGCTAAAATCAATAATCTCTGCAGATGGATTATTGATAGAATATAATCCTCCATGTGAGGCTGGAAAATGGCTTTTGACGTATTGATTAGCTTTAATTTTCAATATTTGGGATATTCATCAAGGATATAGTATTGTTTTGGTCATACTTCTAAAGGAATATTAACTGAAAATGCAAAATTCCTATCTATGAAAAAGAAAGTAGCAATTATCGGAGTTACGGGTTCTGTAGGCCAAGAATTTGTTCAATCATTGGATAATCATCCATGGTTTGAAGTAACTCAAATTGCAGCTTCAGAGCGTTCTGCAGGTAAGAACTATCTTGATGCCATAAGAGATGCTAGCGGTATTATTGCATGGGATGTAAGCGGTCCAATTCCGGATTACATAAAAGAAATGAAAGTATTAACAATTGACGAAATAGACATTACAGAACTGGATTTAATTTTCTCAGCAGTAGAATCAGTTGCTGCAAGAGATATTGAAACAAAGTTTGCAAAAGATTTACCAGTAATTTCAACTTCATCTGCATATAGATATGAAGAAGATGTACCAATTCTAATTCCAGGTGTAAATGATGAGCAAGCAGAACTTCTTGAAATTCAGAAAAAAAATCGTAATTGGAAAGGTTGGGTAGCACCTTTACCAAACTGTACTACAACAGGTTTGGCTATTACACTAAAACCATTACTTGATAAATACGGTGCAAAAAAAGTCATGATGACTTCCATGCAAGCAATATCTGGTGGTGGTAAAACTGGTGTATCTGCAATGGGAATTACTGATAACATTTTACCATATATTCCAAAAGAAGAAGGAAAAGTAAGAAAAGAAACCAGAAAAATTCTAGGTAAACTAAAAGATGGAAAAATTGAGGATGCAGACATTAGAGTAAGTTGTACATGTACACGTGTTCCTGTCATTGATGGACATACTGAATCAGTTTTTGTAGAAACAGAAAAAGAAATTGATCCAAGTATGGCAAAAGATACCTACAATGATTACAACAAAGAGATCTCTGTATCAGGATTACCTTCTGCACCAGAAGAATACTATGCATTTCATGAAGATCCAACCAGACCACAACCAAGAATGGAAAGAGAAGTTGGTGATGGAATGACTACAACAATAGGAAGAGTAGAAAAAGAAGAACTCTTTGACAATGGTTTAAAGTACATACTTTTTTCACATAATAAAAAAATGGGTTCTGCAAAAGGAGCTGTCTTGCTAGCTGAGATGCTATACAAAAAAGACAAGATTTAGTAGAAAAAACAATAAAAATTTCAAAAATAGCTTTATTATAGGTCGAATAATTCAAGACGCAGGTGTCATAAACGGCTAAAATTGATAATTTAGATTTGAATATTTTATCTGAATTATCTAATGATGCATCAATTTCTGTTCCAAAACTTGCAAAGAAAATTAACACTAACACGTCAGTTGTTTATAGCAGAATCAAACGTTTACTCAAGCAAAAATTAATTCAAAGATTTACAATAGATGTTAATGATAAAGAACTCGGATATGGCGTAAAATCAGTTACAGGAATTAACATGGATTCAAAAAAACGTGATAATATTATCGATAGTCTATTCAGCATTGATGGAGTAAGAGAAATTTCAGAAGTTACAGGCAGATTTGACATAATGGTTACAATGTATGCAAAAAATCTAAATGAAATGCACAAGGTGGTATCAGAGAAAATTGGAAAAATTGATGGAATTATCGGTTCTGAGAGCTTCATTGAGATGAAAAGAAGGACAAAATCTATGCCTTACCTCGTGGATGAATAGTTTGATATTTATTTTTTGGAAGATGATGATATAATATGCAAGCAGCACCTACTGAATCAAAATTCAAGACATACTATGAGCTAACAAAACCAAAGATCTGGTATTTGCTGGTTTTTACTGCATTGGGAACTGCAGTAACTGCTTCAAATATCTATAATATTGAAATTTCAATTGGAACCT
>CAYVQV010000021.1:0-13458 GCA_964454035.1 uncultured Candidatus Nitrosopelagicus sp.
AAAGAAAGAATCAAAACCTAAAGCTGCACCAAAGAAAGAATCAAAACCTAAAGCTGCACCAAAGAAATCTGAATAATTATTTTATTCTAATTGTGGAATATCTAATTCACACTTTATACTGCATTCTGGTTCGTCAAAATCAATTGTTTTATCATGAGAAATAATCCCAAGTGGATCATACTTATCAAAGCGTGTTTCTCCTTGAATTGCACTAAGCATCACAACATTTGTGTTGTCAGATGAAGACATGTCTACATGTGTGTTATCTTCTTCAAATATACCACCAACAATATTAGAAATTGAATTTATTACACCAACTGGAATTTTACTTCCTCCATATACATACAGCATTGAACGCTTGATAGAATTTGGTGCTGCATCTTCATAAAGCATTCTCATAGAATCTTTTAGAGATGTTTCAAGATCTTCTTCATTCTTACCTGTTGACATAATATTCATGTCATCAGGAATAGATGATGATTTCAATGAAGTTGTAAGATAGTGAATTGCTTTGTTTGTTATTTCATAGCATTTTTCTGGTGTTAGATCTGGATTACTATCAAGTAATGCATCATTATCAATTATTATTGTGCAATCAGAATTTGTTCTTAGTCTTTTTAGTGATAAACCTGATTGGAAGATTCGGTCTTTTTCAAATTTGAATGGCATTATAGCAAACGATAATACATTTTTGTTCTGTTCTTTGCATATTGATGATATAGTTGGTGACATTGCAGCACCTGACTTGCCTGCTAAATTTGCCATGATAATAATAGTTTCATATTTTGATACATGTTTAGTAATTTCATCAGTGTGCTCAATTGCACAATTTCGGATTAGTTGAACAGTTGGATTAATGATTGATTTTGTAGAAATTTCAATTGAATGACCATCATTTAGGTCTTTTTTGTCATTACTAATGCAAATGCAATCAGAATTCATTGTTTCCTTTAACTCCATTGCAAGTTTTGAGCCTACTCCACCAAGACCAATTACCAATACAGGCTCAGATATCTCAAAAGTCATGAACATTATTACAAATTCTGATAAAAAACTGTTTACTTAGTTTTGGTTAGAATTCCGATCTAAACTTTTTAGCTCATAATCTGTCCGATCAGACTATGAGTTGTTGTATCTATGATTTTAACATTAGAAATCTGACCAATTTTTGGTTCTTCCTTAACAAAAATTGGCTTATATGCAAAATTTCTACCTCTTACTTGACCCTCGTGTTCTTCATCAAAAGTCACTTGACCTTCCCAACCAATCCAATTTCTATTATTTTCCTTAGAAATCTTATTGATTAACTCAGAGACAATTTTACTTCTACGTTTTACTTCAATTACATCAATTTGATTCATTTCAGCAGCATCTGTTCCAGGTCTTTGACTATATCTTGATAAATTTACAATGTCAGGTTTTGTATCTTCTAGAAGTTTTAATGTCTGCTCAAAGTCTTCCTCAGTTTCTGTTGGAAATCCAACAATTATATCAGTAGAAATTGTAAATTTGTCAAATTTTCTTCGAAATTGTTGAGTTATATCCCTAAAAGTTTGTTCTGTATGACCTCTTTTCATATCATTCAGTACTTTATTACTTCCACTTTGGACTGGAACATGCAAAAATTTGAAAACTTTGTTACTTTCAAATGATTTTAGTAAACCATCTCTAATTTTTGGCATATACATTGGGTTCATCATTCCGACACGAATGAAAAAATTCTTGTCTATTTCTGAGATAGTATTTACCAATTCAGGCAAATCGGCTCCAATATCTAAACCATAGCAACCATTATCAGTTGACGTTAACCAAACCTCGTTACATCCATCAGAAATTTCTGTTTTAACCTGTCTAACTATATCTCCAATTCTATAACTTTTCAAATCTCCCTTTGACAATTTTGTCTGGCAGAATGTGCATTCACTCATGCATCCACTTGCAATCTCAACAATTCCAATAGCAGAGTTTAGACGAATTTTTGGTAATCCAATCTTAGATATGTCAGTATCTTCCAATGCAACAATTTTTTGCCCATCAAGTGTTGATTTGATTACTTGAAGCGTTTTTCCAATAGAATTTGGGCCTAACAGGCTCGCATTTTCAGCAAATTTTTCAACTGTTTTTTGTTCAGCTTTTGGTAGACATCCAGCTACCACTAATGGCTTTGAATTTGACTTCTTAATTCTATGAACCATTTTTGCCGCAGTTGCATCTTTTACAGAGCATGTTACAATCACATTTAGATCTGATTCTTCTGAATTATTTGCTAAAGTATGCCCACCGTTTACAATTAAACCCGAAATCATTTCAGAGTCTGAAAAACTAGCTGAGCATCCATATGCCTCTACCCAAATTTTTGCCATACTAATCTAGTAGAGAATTAACTTCTTTATTTGTCAATAACTTTTTGGAAATTACTAGTTCTCGGATAGTTTTTCCAGTTTTTAGTGATTCTTTGAATAATTCGGCAGATTTTTGATATCCAATTTTTGGTGCTAATAGTGTAACTATCACTGGACTTTTTTCAATATTTTCTCTAAGTTTTAATTGATTTGCTGCAAGTCCGTCAATGAGATTTGCAGAGAATATTGGCAAAAAGTTTGTTAGCATGTCAGTAGAGTCAAGTATTGCTTTCAACATTCCAGGTAACATCACATTAAGTTCAAACTGACCTGCATGTGCTGAAAAAGAAACAGTAGTATCATTTCCAATCACACTAAAACAAATCATGTTCATACATTCTGCAAGAGATGGATTCACTTTACCAGGCATAATTGATGATCCTGCATGTACTGCAGGAATTTCAATCTCACCAAGTCCTGCAATAGGTCCTGAAGCCATTAATCTAATATCATTTGAAATTTTTCCAAGTTCTATTGCAAAGTTTTTCAATGCAGATGACGTATTAGTTACGGGAAATTTACTTTGTAATGAATATTGCATGTCTTTTTCTGATTTCAAATTAAGTTTTGAAATTTTTGATAGTTCTCCAATTACAATTTTTCTATAACCTCGTGGTGTATTTGCACCAGTACCAACTGCTGTTCCACCAAGTGCAATTTCCTCCAACTGCTTCTGTGAGTCTAAAATAGAATTTTTTGCTTTAGTCAATGCTGTCACATAAGCATAAAATTCACTTCCAAGCGTGACTGGTAGGGCATCCATTAGATGAGTACGTCCAATTTTTTTGAACTTTGAAAACTTTTTTGCTTTTTTATCAAGTGACTTGATTAATTTATCAATTCCAGGAATCAAACTCTGTAATGAAAATAAAATAGACATATGCATTGCAGTTGGATAAGTATCATTACTTGACTGTGACATGTTAACATGGTCATTAGGATGTAAGAATTGGTATTGACCTTGTCTTTTACCTAAAACTCTTAACGCAGCATTTGCAACAACCTCGTTTACATTCATGTTAAACGCAGTACCTGCACCAGAGTTTATCATGTCAACTACAAATTGGTCTTGATGTTTTCCATCAATTATTTTATCACACGCCTTAACAATTGCAAGTCCTTGTTTTCTGCTAATTGATTTTGTTTTCATATTTGCAATTGCAGCTGAACGTTTTATCATTACAAATGATTTAATCAAATTTGGGTGTGCAGTTTTTCCCGTTACATGGTATTGTTTGATTGCCCTTCCAGTGAAAGGTCCATAATATGCATCAGATGGAATTTTTACTGGACCTAGTGAATCCTTATCAGTTCTAATTTTCATACTTGATCTAATTTTACATTAAACATAAAGATTGTTCGAAAAGTGTACTACATTCCTTGTTAATTATTTTTGTAGATTTTCTCATTCTGTAATCTTAGATTTTAGATCGATTAATCGATAATGTACCAGTACAAAACGCGAAGGGTTTATTAAAAGAAATTAAATTTAATTTTTTAATGAATAAGCGTTATTCAACAATAATGTCCGTAGCTGCAGTAGCAGTTATGGCAGGCGCATTATTCGGAAGTACACTCACAGCAGCCCCAATCTCTGTACAAGGCGCAGATACTCCAGTATCAGCACTTGAAGCAGTAGAGAGAATGGGCGGCTTGCAACTTGTAATGCCACAAGCATATGCAGTTTCAGGTACTTGTGATGAGCTTTTAAACTCAGATAGACCTGTTGTAAACTTTGATTTGACAGGCGAAAGTCATACACTACCAATGTTAGGTGGAGAATACAATGCTATGACTTTTAGCGGTCAGATCCCAGGACCAACACTCAGAGTTACACAAGGTGACGTAGTTCACATGACTTTGACTATCCCAGGTGACGAGCCAACACAACACGGAAACGATATGCATGCATCACAAATGTCTGCTGTCCCTTACATGGGTGCAGTAAACATTGGTGAGACTGGGGAATACTGCTTCATTGCAGAAGTTCCAGGTGTATACAAGTATCACTGCTCTGGTGTTAATGTAGCAGCAATGGACCAACACGTACTATCTGGTATGTATGGTATTACCATTGTTGACCCACTCGATGGTTACAAACGATTGATGGTAGACAAGACATCAGTTTCAGGTGGAGAAGTTTCTAAAGACAGACAATTCTATAGTGCAGATGCATTGGAAATACAACTTCAATACAATCAGCTATATGTTACCGATGGCAATTATGACATGGGTAAGATGATGGCACACTCAACTACAGGTACTGTAGTAAATGGTCAGCAATTTGGTTACGTTCCAAATGCAATTCATAACATCTTGATGTTTGGAGATGCAAACAAGAACATCTTTGTTGCACAACCATGGAATGGAATGGACTTAAAACAATACGAATCACAGTTGTTATTCTTCCCAACTGATACTCACGTAAGATTCTTCATTGAGAATCAAGGCAACGAACCAGTTTACTGGCACATTGTCGGTGAGATCATTGACAGAATAACACAGGCTAATAGAGTGCAAGCACAAGGAACCGAGACTTGGTTACTTGGTGGCTCACAAAACATGATTGCTGACGTCGTCTTTGACGAACCAGGTGTTTATGTTGCAGTGAATCACGATTATGCAGCAATCTATAGTGGTGCAGCAACCGTAATGGTTGCAGGATTACCATTAGACCCAATTAATGAAACAGCAACAGCTCTTGGCGTTGTCCAAGGTGCAGTTGATGCTGGTTCTTATGCAGGTGTCCTAGGTAACCCATATGATGCTATTCCTCCAGCAGGAGCACAAAGTATCTCTCATCCAGCCAAAAATGTGCATTGTATGTGTACTGACGAAGTAGCAGCTGCTCAAGCAGCTGATGGCGCAGTAGAATTGTGGGTCGCAGTACCAGCTATTATAGCAGCTGCATCCGAGTGATAATTCACAACAATTTCTTTTTTTCTTTTTTTTAGTTTTCTAAAGGGAAAAGTATGCTCATTTGAACATCATCCAAATTCTTGTTCCTACTAAAATTCCAACTGCAGAAACAATGCAAATTATGGGTATAATCTGAAAAAATGCGTCATTTGACAATTCCATAGCCTAACTAGTATCAAACTAAATTTTAATAATTCTATTACAACTCACAATAATTATATTCAATGAAAAATCTCGAGTTTCATGAGCCTTGAGCAGTCAATATTAATTTGTGATCAGGTAAATCCAACACTAAATGAAATTTTAGAAAAAAATGGATTAAAGATAACTTACGAACCAGAAATCACACCAGAACAAATTTCAGAAAAAATTGAAAATTTTGATGTGGTTATAGTTAGAAGCAGAACCAAGATTACAAAAGATTTGATTGAGAAAGCTAACAAATGTAAGATTATAGCTAGAGTTGGCGTAGGATTAGACAACATTGATCAAGATGCCGCAAAAGAAAAAGGAATTCGAGTTATTAATGCAGTTGAAGGTGCTATGAACGCAGTTGCAGAATTAGTAATCGGTTTAATGCTATCTTTAGCAAGAGAAATTCCTAGAGCTGATAGAGAAGTTAGAAATGGCAATTGGATTAAAAAAGAATTGATGGGAACAGAGCTTCGTGGAAAATATCTTGGAATTGTTGGAATGGGTAATATTGGAAAACGACTTGGACGTTTGGCTAAAGCGTTAAACATGAATATAATTGGTTTTGATGTAATGCCAATTGATGACGAATTTTCAAAAGAAGTAGGTTTGATGAAAACTGATTTAGATACATTACTTGCAAGTTCTGATTACGTATCATTACATGTTCCGTTATTGGATAGTACAAAACATATGATCAATACAACCAAAATTAATTCTATGAAAAACACTGCAAAAATAATTAATACCTCACGTGGTGGTGTAATTGACGAAGAAGCACTATATGACGCACTAAAAAATGGACAGTTAGGTGGTGCTGCATTGGATGTTTTTGAAGTGGAACCTGCTACATCAAATAAACTTGCCACGCTCCCCAACTTCATTTCCACGCCTCACATGGGTGCTCAGACAAAAGAAGCTCAGTCTTTAGCTGCAAATGTTATAGCAGAGAAAATAATACAGATACTTAGAGGTGTTATCTAGGATTGCTTCCAAAGATTATAGTTGCATTTGCGATATTTAGTGTAATATCAGTGATACCAGGAGCGTTTGCTGATTCGATTTCTGTTGATATAGAGGATTCTACATATGAAATTGATTTTACAAGTGTTGACGTTGAAATAAAATCTGTTAGTGCAGATACTGATTTCATGTCATTGATTTTTGAAATTGATGTATTAAGTAAGAATGGACAATTAGAGTTTAATTTTGATAGAGACTTTTTTGATGCAAAATTAGGCTCAGAAGATGATGATTTCTTTGTACTTGTAGATGGAGATGAATTATCTTTTGAAGAATCAAAAGATGATTTTTATAGAAACATAGTATTTTCAGTTGATCCTGGTAGTGAAGAAATTGAAATTATTGGTAGTCAAATTGTTGGTATTTCATATCTATTAGAAAAAGAAGCTGAAATTCAAACTCAGATCGAAATTGAAGAACAAGCAATAGAAGAACAAGAAGCAGAAATTATTTCCAAATTACAAGAACAATGTGGAGAAGGAACAATTCTTGAAGATGGTGTCTGTGTTCTTGAAAATCCAATTATAGAATCAGTTCCAATTAATGTTACTCCTTTATTTTTAGGATTTGGAATAGCATTTGGTATAGCAATCACTGCAGTATTAATTCTATGGGGCTTTGGTAAAATAAGTAACAGAAAATTACCAGAAGAATCAAACTGACGAATCTTCACTAATTTGTGTCTCTGAAATTATAATTATATTTTTTTCAAGCAGAAATTGTATATTACCAACAAACTCTGTATCTGACATATGCTCTAGTACCCACCATTCTGCTATTGTTTTATGCCAATCTGGTATTACAATTAAATTTTCATCCAATCTAGGCATATATGATTCTGTAATTATTTTTTCTTCAATTAATTGTCCAATTATATTTCTCACATAGTCTTTATCTGTGGCTTCGTTAGTAACCCACATCATTGCTACGTCTTTAAACCAAAAAGGCAAACTGACTTTTCCATCATCTACTATGTTAAATTCCTGAGTAATACTAGTTCCTGAATAGACTATTTCTAAGATATATTTTCCTTCGTTCCAGACAATACTATCAAATGGAAACGGCGCTGTAACTATGGTGTTTTCTATTTCAATTGGAATAGTAAGCAATTGACTTTTTTTCCCAGATTCATCAATTATGTAAAGTACTGCATTTTCGTTTGTGACATCTGAAACTATAATTTGATACTCTAATTTGTCACCAAATGCATATGTCTCAGATGACAAAATAATTTCTATTGTTATTTCATTTTGAGCAAAAACATCTGCTGTTAAGAATGAAATTGAAATAACCAGTAATATCGCAATTATAATTTTATACATCAAAACAAAAAAATCTCAAAACCAATTATAAACCATTTTGCTATGTCCTAAATTACTTCATACGAATATTAAGGGCAATTTTTGACTCTAATTATGGTATCTCCTCAAGACAAGGTTTGGTTAAGACTTTGGAAGGAAAATTCTCCTGAACTTCGTAGTAGGGTTATTCTTTGGAGAAAACAGGACGCAGTAACTAGAATTGAAAAACCTAGTAGAATTCTTAGAGCAAGACGACTCGGTTACAAAGCCAAACAAGGAATCATAGTAGTTCGTATGAGAGTTGGAACTGGCGGAATGAGAAGAAAAAGACCAACTGGTGGTAGAAGACCAAAGCATCTGGGTGTTACCAGAATTAAGGCGGCTGTTAATATGAAACAAGTTGCTGACCGTAGGGTTTTAGAAAGATATCCAAACATGTCACTTTTGGGTTCATATTTTATCTACAAGGATGGAATGCATTATTGGTTTGAAGTGATCCTAGCTGATCCATCACATCCTAGAATCGTAAAAGATAAAGAATTAAGAAAAAGAGTACTATCAAGTGCTGCATAATGAAATTATTACTTATAATATTTTTATCACTAATTATTAGCGTGCCATCAGCATTAGGACTTGTTTTATCTGAAGAAGGGACCGGATTAAAGTATACATTTATCGTACAAACTGGCGGATACGATTTTCCGGTAGAGGTTACAGGAAATCTTGATGTTAAAGATCTTTCATTTGATAAAGATATGAAAACAATTACATTTGATATCTATAGTTCACTTGACAATAACCTACTTGAAATTTTAATACCTAAAAATCTGATTAATGGCGAGTTTACATTTTTACTTGACGGTTCAGAAATATTTCCACGTGTTGGTATGGAGACAGATTATTCCTTCATAACTTTTGAATTTGAAGGAAAAGGTGATCATAAACTTGAAATCATAGGAACTACATATCTTCCAGAATTTGCTGAAGTTGCACCAATTGTTTTGGCAACATCGTTAATTGGAATAATAGTTATTCTAAAACGTTTTAAAAAATTAAATTATTAGTCACTCATTAAGTAATTTTTGAACCATTGATTCTAAGTTCGTATTTTGTCCAAATGACACGTCACGTAAAATTCCATTTCTATCTACAAGAATTGTAGATGGTGTTCCTTGCAGGGAATACATTTCAAATGTTTCTGCAGAATATTCTTTTGATTTATAATATTGCTTTACTCTTTCATAAATCTGGTTTTTATAATCTTCAGGCTGTGATTCAAAATTAGGAATTTGATTGTTGATAAATGCATTCATTTTTTCTTTGGATGGTTCTCCCGCTTCTTTTACTAGTGAATCCATTGCAACTGGATATGGAATTTTAAACTGTAATTTTCCATCATCAAGTTGGCCATATTGTGTAAGTGCTTGTTTTGTGTCGCCTACAACCTCCCCAGTTGTTAGCAACATCTCAAGATTTTCCAGCGTATTTTTATCGTAATCCTCAAAAGCAGTAGCTACGCCAAATACAGAAAGTCCATCTGATTTGTGATTGTTATAAATATTGATTATTTCTGGAATGGAGTGCATGAAGCAGCCAGGACAATTTACTTGGAATACTTCAACCAGTTTGACGTTGTCACCTTCTTTGTCCAGGTTTGTATCCATTCCCTGAACCCATTTTCCTAATTTTAGATTTGGTGCTTTTTCGCCAATTACTGCCATGCATTCTGTGATTTGATATTATATTAAAAACATAACTGATATTTTCTTAAAGTAGAATTAAAAAGGACCAAAAAAAATCTTAGACATGGAAGTAGTACCACAATCTAGAATAGATCTCTTTGCAGAAATGGAATCTCATTACGAAAAACAAGATACCGATTATTTTGTAAAACTATTGGATCATGATGACTATGTTGTTCGCTGTAGGGCGACATGTATTCTAGTGGACCTTGGCGGTGAAGACAAAGTAAAGCATGTTGCCAAGGTGTTAAAAGATGATCCTAACGAACTTGTAAGACATGAGGCTGCATTCTCACTAGGTCAGATGTGTTATAGTAGTGGAATTGAGCCTTTAGAGGATGCAACTGCAAATGATCCTAGTATGTTTGTAAGACATGAGGCAGCTGTAGCATTAGGTGTTGTTGGCTCAAAAAGTGGTTCTGATGTTTTAGAAAATGCACTCAATGATCCAGAAGAATCTGTAAGACATTCTGCAGTAGTTGCATTGTCTAATCTGGAATTTATGAAAACGCTAAGCAAAAATGAAAAATTTGCAAAGCTTACTGGTGGCTAAAGAGTAGAAACTATAGTTCCATTTTGCGAGGGTTCAAATTTGTATATGTTTTCAACTGAAGAGTCCTCAAAGATTTCAGCATCATGAGTTATGATTATGAATTGCATTGATGAGTTGTTTTCCTTAATATCTGTCAGTTGAGATAAGACATTAACAAGTGATTTTCTTCTTTCAGAATCCAAGTGTGTTGTAGGCTCATCAAGTATCATGAAATTGAGGTTCGATGCACCAAGAAGGTGTGCCATACCCAATCTAAGCGCAAGTGCAATACTGACTTGTTCTCCTCCACTAAGTGATTCAAGTTCAAGAGTGGTATTTCTTGAATAGCATGAAATGTTTACATCCCGTGTTTTTTCTGATAGAGAAATTCTCTGAATCTTTGTATTTAATTTTTCCAAGTATTCTGAGGCCTTCTCTGAAATAACTTCTAATGACCAGGATCGTAGACTTTTACCTACAGGACCATCACGATTGTAAACAACATTCTGAATTTCCTCGAGTTCCCCAACATAACCTTGAACCTGTTTAACATCATTTAGTATTATACCAAGTTTTTCAATCTCAGAATTTATTTTTTTGATATTACCAGAAATTTCTCCATAGTCCTGATCAATTTTGCTTAATTCATTTCTGTGATTATGTAATGATTCTTTCATTTTGAGAAAATTTTCTTGATTAAATCCCTCTGTTGATTTCTCAAGTAAAGTAATATTCTCATAGAGCAATTTTGCATGGGAATCTAATGTTCCAGCCTCAACTAGTTGACTAGAGTTAACTGTAATAGGTATATTTTGAATTTGTTTGGTTTTAATTTTGATTTCAGCAATAATTTCTTCAAGCTGCAATTCATTTGTAATTTTATGAGTTTTTAGTATTGTTGTAGCTTCTTTTGATTCTTCTAGGTCATCAGAAAGTTTTTCTAAGTTTTCTAATAGCATACTCCGTTCATTTTTTAGTTCTTCAATTTTTTTTTCTATCGCTCCAATTTCATTTTCAATGTGCTCTTTTTGAAAATCTGAGTTTAGATGGTCTACGATTGAATCACAAACTGGGCATTTACCATCTTTTAACTCAAGTTTAGCAGCTAATTCCTCTTTTTCCTCATATCTTGCTTGTTTTTTCTCTAAATTACTAAGATCAGATTCTATAGATATCAGATTTTTTTGTATCTCCTTAATTTTAGTCTCAAGTTCCTCTTTATTCTTAGATATTACAAAGCATGGTTTGCACTCATTTACTGTTTGTTCCTTCTCTGAAACTTCTTTTTGAATTGATTTTATCACATCTCTGGCATATGAAATTAATTCACTTTTCTTTGAATTTAGCTCTTTTAGTTGTGACTCTTTTGAAGCATTAGTTTGTATTTCTTTCTCAAGATTCGAGACTAATTCTTCAGTTTTCTTTTTCTCTATTACGAGTTTTTCCAATTTTGGTTTAGCATTTTTGGATTCATTCTCATATTCAGTAATTTTATTTTCAAGAAGTTGTATCTGTGTGTCATCATAACCAAGTTTTTCCTGTATATGGTTCCTGAATTCTTTTTGTACGGTTCTCATTAAACCAAGAGCAATATCTAATTTGTCTATACCTATTATGGCATTCACTAATTCTTTGAACTCTTTTGGTTTTGCTTTTATGATTGTACTAAGTTCACCTTGTTGAACAATTGATGCAATCTTTAATTTCTCAAACTCAATGCCGAGTGTTTTTTCAATTTCCTTAGTCATTGATTCATCAAATTGCTTTCTTTCTCCTTCAGCAATTATTTTTAAATTACCATTAACTTCTTCTGAGAATTGAGCAATTAGTGCACCCTTCGAATCAATTTTCCTTAATGCCTCATAGTTTTTGCCATTTGCAGAGAATTTAATCTTAGCATATCCTTGATTTGCCCCACGTCTGATCAAACTCTTATTATTTTTTCTTGTGTGGTTACCAAATAATGCAAATGTAATTGCATCTATGATGCTTGATTTACCAGCACCATTCTGTCCAACAAACACAGTTGTACTATTATCAAACTCTAGTTTAGTATCAGAATGAGATAGAAAATCAACTAATTCAATACTTTTTATCATTTTTCTCCTTATACTGTTCAAAGTTTTCAATTACCAATTGAGTTGCTTGATCAAGTTGATTTGTTGATAATAGTGGAAGCAAATCATTAACTGCAAATCCTGCAAGTTTTTCTGATTTTAATGCATTAACTGCAAGTTTGAATAACTCTTCATCTATTCTTGCCGGTCTATCTAGAAGAATAGATCCTGCATCATCAGTTTGTGATATCTTCCATGAACAATGCAATGTTTTTGGAATTATTTGTGAAATTTTTGCTTCTACTACATCTCTCTCAGCAGTTTTACCATGTATCTTGATCTCAATCACGGGTTTTTTGTCAAACGTATCTATTTTTTCTATAATTTCAGTCATGGAGTCATCAAATTTCTCAAAATCAACTTTTGCAGAGAAATGTGGTCTTGTATCAAGCTTTATCCAAGTTGGTTTAGCCTCATTTGATGAAATATCAACCTCAAAGAATCCTTTCTCAGTTTCATTCACTTTTTCATTTGGGGTCCGTTCAGTAGAACCTGGATATACAAGTGGTCCCCCAAGTTGATCAAACTTTTTTACATATTTATCGTGTAAATGCCCCATTGCATAATAAGTAAAATTCTTAGGTAAATCAGATGAATTGATAGATGATTTATCAAGTGGATATATTTCCGTAATAGCCTGATGTAGAACTAAAATACTGTGTCCATTATGTTTCGCTGCTACAGAATCTAATTTTGAAAATTCTTCTTCTAATCCAGACATTTGATGTTTTCTAATTTTATCAAAACCTACAATCATAACATCTTTGTAATATACAGGTTCATTTCTTCCAATATATTTTGAAAATTCTAAGTTATGATATACATACGGTATGGGAGTCGCAAGCATATTGCTTTTGTCATGCTCACCAAGAATAAAGAATGATTCAATCGAGTTCTGTTTTAATCGTTTTAATGCATTTGCCATTTGTAATATTGCCCTTCCATTTGGGTTTGGTGTATGAAACATGTCACCAGAAAATATTACAAAATCCACTTTATCCTTTATTGAAATATCAATTGCCTGATTGAATGAATCATAGATGTCTTGTTCTCTTTCTTCTAATCCGTATTGTTGTAATCCCAGATGTGTGTCAGAAATATGTGAAAATATCATGTTAATATTCTACCTTGTTTTCTAAATTATTTCCGATCAACTAAATTCAATCCATCAGAAGATCTTTTTGAACTAGGTCTTGACTAGAGTTTGTTCCTACATCATCAATCTTTTTT
>CAYVQV010000022.1:0-12800 GCA_964454035.1 uncultured Candidatus Nitrosopelagicus sp.
TAAATCTGCTTCCTGAATTTCACGAATAATTATATTGTTCATATCACTTTCATTTCCTACTATTTTTTTTACGATAGATTCTATTTGTTTCTTCATAGATTTCTTTGTTACCAATATCAATGAATGCTCTTTTTGAAACAAAACTGTTCACACGTTTCTTTTTTGAAATTATTTGTTTAATCACAGTATCCATGCCATATTGTTTATTTTTTGGGATAAAATTGAAAATTTCTAAATCAAAGACATAGCAGCCCATATTTATTTTTGAATTGATACTAGGTTTTTCGTTCCATGCTGTAATAGTACCGTTTTTTCTAGTATCAATAACACCATATTTTAATTCAAATTTGTAATTGTACAAACTCATTGTAACTGAAGGTTTTTTCCTTTTATGTTCCAGAATCATATTTTTTAAATTAAAATCAAATATAGAGTCACCATAAACACAAACAAATGCATCATTAACGAATTTTTCTGCTGTTTTTAATTGTCCAGCTGTGGAAAGAGGTTTTTTTGATATTGCATATTCAATATTAACACCAAATTTTTTTCCATCTTGAAAATATGATTCAATTTTTTTGCGTTTATAACTAACACACAAAACAATATCTCTAATACCATTTTTTTTAATCCATTTGATTACATATTCTAGTATTGGTTTTTTACCTAACGGCAGCATAGGTTTAGGAAGTGTTTTTGTATATGGTAATAGTCTAGTTCCCAGACCACCTGCTAAAATTACTGCCTTCATGAGTTTCTTCTCAAATTAGAGATTATTTATGTTGCATTACACAATTTTAGTAATTTAGTCTCAACTTTGAAACTTTTTTTATTACATCATCAGGATTTGTACCAAAAATTAGTATCATTGGTTCTTTTCCAATGTCCCCATTATGATAGATTAGATCAGGAGGTTCTTTTTTAATAATATTAGATACACCCCAAGCAATAGATGAATTTTCTTTATTTTTAATTTTTTTTGGTTCTTTTTTTCTGTCGTAACTAAAAACAATCATACCTAATTTTTTTGCCTTTGAAATAATTTTTGTATTAAATTTTAAATTTATACCTGATAAAACATATGGAAATTTTTTATTCATTTCTATTACAGCCGTTGCAACATGTTGTGAACCACCATAAATTATTTCACCAGCAATTATTACATTTTTTCCTGATTTAACTAAACGACCTGATATTCCTAAAACATCATTTAGATTTTTTGGATTTTTGTCAGAAAATACAAAATTTGTTTGACATTCTGGAATTGCCTTGTAAATATTTTTTATTTTTGTAAAATTATTAATTGAATTTACTAAATCATTTTTATTTTTTATGAATTTTCTATGTGTTATACTTACACCCTTTCCAATATTTTTTGAATTTTTAATTGAATCTAATACATATTTTTTTGCAGTTTTTACTGCATAATTAATTGCAAATCCTTTTGTAATTGAGGACGCAATAGATGCTGAATAGTTACAACCACTTCCATGATTTACGATTTGAATTTTTTTACCTGATATTTTATATTCTTTATTTTCTTCTAATATAAAATCAGATATTCTATTATTTGATTCAGTATAACCAGTAATAACTACACATTTTGCACCTAATGCTTGGATTTTTTTTGCAGATTTTTTTACATCTGATAATCCTGATAAAATTTTTGCTTCATATTTATTTGGAGTAATTATATCTGCTAATGGAATTATCATTTTTTTATAATGTGTTAATGCATTTTTTTTAAGAAGCAAACCACCTGTAGTTGATTTTATGATTGGATCTACAATAATTGGAACTTTAATATTTTTTAATTTTGAATATATTATTTTAATTATTTGTGAATTATACACCATTCCAATTTTAATTGCATCTATATCAAAATCCGATAAAATTGAGTCTAATTGCAATTCCAAGCTTTTCTTAGATACAGGCTCAATTGAGGTAACTTTTTTTGTATTTTGACTCGTAATTGCAGTTACAACAGTAAATCCATAGATGTCATTATCTGAAAATGTCTTTATGTCACTTTGGATGCCAGCTCCAGATGATGGATCAGATCCACCAATTGAAAGTATGTTCATATTAATCATAATTATTGTGATTGTTTAAATTTACCATATCATTTTGATAATCATGGCTACTCAGATGAGTTATGCACGAAGAGGTGTAGCAACAGATGAAATGAAACATGTTGCAAAAGATGAGGATGTGACATTAGATTGGCTTTTACCAAAAATTGCTAACGGTTCTATAATAATCCCAAGTAACAATGTACGTCCACAAAAAATTCATAACGTTGGAATTGGAAAAGGAACTAAAACCAAAGTTAATGTCAACATTGGTACTTCAACATTAAATGTTAATCTTGATGAGGAGATTGAAAAGGCCAAGGTTGCTGTAAAATATCATGCTGACACAATTATGGATCTTAGTGACGGAGGAGACGTTGGTCATATTAGAAGATCACTTTTAGATGTTGCACCAATAACATTTGGAACTGTTCCGATTTATGAAGCATACAATTTTGGTGTTGAAAAACACAAAAATCCACTTGATATAACAGAGGATGATTATCTCAAGGCATTTGAAAATAATATCAAAGATGGTGTTGATTATACAACTATACATTCTGGAATAACTAAGGAGATTGCAAAACGAATTCTAAAGGTAGAACGATATGGTGGTGTTGTAAGTAAAGGTGGTACTATCACTGCTGCGTGGATGTTAAAATATGATAAAGAAAATCCATACATTACACATTTTGATTATATGATGGAGTTGGCAGAAAAATATGATGTAACATTTAGTTTGGGTGATGCATTACGCCCAGGTTCAATTTTAGATTCACATGATGAGCTGCAAGTACAAGAGATGATCAATATTGCAAGATTAGCAAAACGTGCTAATGAAAAAGATATTCAAGTTATGATTGAGGGTCCAGGGCATGTTCCACTCAATGAGGTTGCCGCAAATGTCCGTCTTGCAAAATCGTTGATTGGAAATATTCCATATTACGTATTAGGTCCATTAGTAACTGATATTGCATCTGGTCATGATCATATTGCAAGTGCAATAGGTGCAGCTGTATCTGCCAGTGAAGGTGTAGATTTGTTATGCTATTTGACCCCATCTGAACACTTAGCATTACCAAATACAGAAGATGTGAAAGCAGGATTAATTGCTTATAGAATAGCTGCACATGCTGGAGATTTAGTGAAAATTCGTGAAAAAGCAATAAAATGGGATATGAAAATGACTGAGGCTAGAAGAACATTAGATTGGGAGAAACAACTTGCTTTATCTATTGATCCAGAATTAGCTGCAAAAATTCATAGTAGAACTGGACAGCACCCAGGAAATAGTGTTCCTTGTACAATGTGCGGTGGGGCATGTGTATATCTTATGTTACCACAACAGAGAAAATATGAAAAAGAAAACGAAGTACTATAACATAGAAAACAAAACTTGATCAAGGTTTGGGACAGTATTGAATTTCTCTAATTCCATGATTTCTATCCATTTAAAATCTGAATTTTCCCAATTAAGCTTTATCTCTGTAATTTTTGTTTCAAATAAAAATGGAAAAACATGCCATTGATGATTTTTGTATTGTGGAGATTCAATATCCATCTGTTCACCGATTTTTAATAGTTTAATTTCATTATCTTTAATCCCTACTTCTTCAAAAATCTCAATCTCTGCTCTTTTTATTGGTTTTTCATTATTTTCAATAATTCCGCTTATCCCTGACCATAATCCTCTCATGGTTTTCACTTTTTGACTTCTTTTTAGAATAAGAATTTTATTTTGATTTTTTAGAAATGTTGTTACAATTTTTGTAGAACGCATAATTTATTTATCAATTATACTCATCATTTTTGTTAATTTTTTATATGATTTATCTAAATCAACATTTTCTGATATCTTTTCTTTGCTTGCGTTAATATATGCAATAATTTCTTCACTTTTTCCTTCTTGAGCATCAGTTAATAATCTACCAACATCTTTCCAAAATTCCTCTGCAACTCTTCTAATTTCAGGATTTGAAATGATTGTTTCAATTAATTCTGGTGATTCAGTTAGAATACTTTCAGAAATTATTTTTTGTGCTTTGAATGTGGTTCCAGCCATCCTTTCAGTTAGTGAGATTTTATCATCTTTAGCAAGAATATTTGCAAATGCAATATTTAGTAAATGTGTTAAACCCAAAATCAATGCAATTTTTTTATCATGTTCAGTAGAATCAATTGTAACAAAATTTGCTCCTACAAATAATGATTTTGCCGTAGTTAGCTCTTTTTTTCCATCTTTAATTGGAATTGAAATCACATTTTGGTTTTTCATATTTTTAGTTCCAGGACCAAACATAGGATGAACACAAATTGGAGATATTTTAGCTGGCATTTTATATAAAGCAACAGCAGTTTTTGATTTTTGTGATGCAATATCAATTAAACATGCCCCACGTTTCATTTCTTTTGAAATAAGTCTAATTATTTCAGGTGTTTTTTTTGTTGGTGTTGATAGTAATACAAAATCTGCTTTTAAAATCGAACCTATCAATGAATCAGAGTTAGTTATTGTTTTTAATACAGGATTTTCTAAATCATGACCTGTTACTTCAAATCCATTATTCATAAAATAACTAGAGAACCATTTTCCCATTTTCCCACCAGCACCAATAATAGTAATTGTTTTTTTCATTTTAGTTTTCTAATACTCTATTTAGTATATTCATCCCCTCAATTATACTCTCTTTTTCGATGCATGCTGAAATTCTAAAAAACTCTCCATAGTCACC
The DNA here is from genome assembly GCA_964454035.1 of uncultured Candidatus Nitrosopelagicus sp. Lineage (GTDB taxonomy): Archaea > Thermoproteota > Nitrososphaeria > Nitrososphaerales > Nitrosopumilaceae > Nitrosopelagicus. The sequence continues at coordinate 4,805 of CAYVQV010000022.1, forward strand.
AAACGCCTCTCCGGGGGCAACAGCTAAACCATGTTCAAGTAATTTATGTGCTAGATTACTAGCGTTTATTTCGCTATTTTTAATTTTTGCAAAGACGTACATTGCACCATCAGGAACAGTAAATTCTAAATTTAGTTTTTTACAGTTTTCAATTAAAACATTTAATCTTTCATGAATTAGAGTATAATTAGCACTTACATCCTCATTAATTGAGTTTAGTGCAATATACTGTATAGGTTCAGATACATTGGTTAAACAAAGCGCTTGCAATTTAGTTAATTTGTTAATTATTTCTGGTGTAGAAATTGTGTATCCTATTCTGTATCCTGTCATTGAATGCGATTTTGAAAATGACTGTGTAATTATAGCTTTTTTATAATCATATGATAATATGCTCTTCCATGTTTTATTTGAATAGTTACTGTATATTTCATCACTTAAAATGAATAAATCATGTTTTTTTACAATATTCATAATTTCATCTTGTAATTTTTCTGGCAAAATTTTCCCAGTTGGATTATTTGGATAGTTCAAAACTATCATTTTTGTATTAGAGTTAATTGCACTATTGATTTGTTCAATTGTTGGCTCCCAGTTAGATTCTAATGTTGTTTTAATTGCTCTGATTTTAACTCCCGCATTAATTGCACATTGTCTATATGCTGGCCAGGCTGGTTCAATTACAATCATTTCATCTCCAGGATTAAGTAATGTTGAAATGGAAAGAAATACTCCGAATCTTGCACCAGGAACAATCAAAATATTATCTGAATTAATTTTCCCATGAAACCTTTCATTACAAAATTTTGCAACTGTTTGTCTAAATTCTAATAGACCTTCAGCAGGACCATATTTTCCAAATCCTTTTTCATATACCTCTGATAATGATTTCTTAACTGATTCTGGTGGCGGAAAATCTGGTTCACCAACTTCAAGATGAATTATTTTTTTACCTTTTTGTTCCATTTCTTTTGCTTTTAAAAAAATTGTCAGATGAGTTTGTGTATTCTTTGATTGAACTTTAACTGATTCATTAAGTAAAAAATTAAGAAATTTTGTACCTATAGATTCATCTAAATTTAGAGTATTACATTCTGCAATTATTTTCTCTCTAAGTTCAGATTCTCTAGTTTCATTAGTTACGGTAATTCCCATATCCTTCTTTATTTCACCAATTTCTTTTGCTACATCTGTACGTAATTTCAAAAGGTTTATCATTTCTAATGTTATTGTCTCCATTTTCTTACGGAGTTCATCAATTTGAGACATTTTACAAAACTGTTTTTATTTTTCCAGATAGTAGTGCATGATCAGCTAATGTTAGTGAAACCCATGAATCTACAACTGGCGGTGCTCTAGGAACAACACATGGATCATGTCTTCCACCGACTTGAATTTTGATTTTAGATTTTTTCTTTATGTCAATACTATTTTGAATTTTTGCAATTGATGACGCAGGTTTAAACGCAACTCGAAATACTATTGACATTCCATTTGAAATTCCACCTAAAATCCCTCCAGAATTATTTGATGATGTTACAATCTTACCATTTTTGTACGTATATGCATCATTATTTTCTGAACCAAATTTTTCAGATCCAGCAAATCCTGAACCAAATTCAATTCCTTTTACAGCAGGAATTGAAAACATTGCTTTACTAAGATCAGATTCTAAAGAACCAAAAATTGGTTCGCCCAAACCAGCTGGAATATTTGTTGTAACTGATTCTATTATACCACCTAGTGAATCCCCTTTTTTTCTGGCTAGAAGTATATCTTTTTTCATTTTTTCGGCAGTAGATTTTTCAGGGCATCTTACATCATTTGAATACGTTGCTTTGTAGTCTTTTGAACTAGCTTGTTTTTTCATTCTGTTTTTTCCAATTTGACATGTATACGAATGAGTATCTACATCTAGTGCAACTTTTAGTAGTTTTTTTGCTATTGCACCTCCCATTACATGTGTAGCAGTTAATCTTCCTGAGAACCTCCCACCACCCCTGAAATCATTAAATTTTTTATATTTTACATATGCTGGATAATCTGAGTGTCCAGGTCTCATCTCGGTTCTTAATTTATCGTATGATTTAGAATTTTGATCTTTATTCCAGATAACTAATGTAATAGGTGCACCTGTTGTGAATCCTCTAAAAGTTCCTGAAAGAATTTCTACTTTATCATCTTCTTTTCTTTGTGTTGAAACTAGTGATTGACCAGGTCTTCTTAAATCCAACATTTTTTGAATATCTTTTTCTTCTAATTCTAAGCCAGCTGGACAACCATCTAATACTGCACCAACACATGAACCATGACTTTCACCAAAACTTGTGAGAACTAAACGTCTACCAATTGAATTATTAGCCAACAATAAAAGATCACTTAAGATGTTAATAATTGTTCTATAATGAATTTATTTGAGCACCAGCATTTTTCATATCTTTAATGAAATTTGGATATGAAACACTAACAGAATCTGGGTCTGTGACTATACAGTCTCCAATATACATTGCAACAATAGAAAATGCCATGAATAATCTATGATCATTTTCAGAGTTTAATTCTGACGCGTTAAATTTTTGAGTTGATTTTAGTATCATTCCATCATCATTTTCTTCAACATCTACTCCAATTTTTTTTAATTCTCTTGAAATAACTGCTATTCTATCTGTTTCTTTGTATCTTGCGTGTTTCACATTAAAAATTTCTATAGGCTTGGATGATTTTAGTGAAAGAATTGCCAATGCTGGTAAAAGATCTGGTGTATCACTTAAATCAAATTTACCCCCGTCTAACATTTTTGGTGATTTTGTACTAATTTCATTTTCATTAAGTGTTACAGATACACCTAATTCTTCTAAGATATCAATAATAGCTTCATCACCTTGTGGCATGTCACCCAAACTTATATCAATAATCAAGCCATCACCAAGAAGAACATTTGCAGATAATAATAATGCAAGATTTGAAAAGTCTGAAGGAATTGTAAATGTTGTGGGTTTGTAAACCTGATGTTTTACAATATATTTTTTATATTGTATTTCAGGATTAACAACAACTCCAAATTTTTTCATTATTGCAATTGTCAAATCTACATAAGGTTTAGAAACCATTTCCCCTTCAACATTAATTATTAATCCATTTTCTAATCTAGGTGCAATTATCAATAGTGCGGAAATAAACTGACTTGAAATATCTCCATTGATAGTAACTTCAGTACCTTTAATTTTTCCTTTAATTGTGATTGGTGGTTTTCCATCATTTGATTCTGATGTAATTCCTAAAGTTTCTAATGAATCTAAAATTGGTTGCATTGGTCGTTTTTTAAGACTGTCATCACCAGTGAGCATTGTATTACCTCCAGATAATGCTGCAATAGCTATTGCAATTCTAATTGTTGTTCCAGAATTTTCTGCATTAATCATTGAACCTTGTACTGTTTCACCGATTGAATTTTTGATAGTAATAATATCATCTTCCTCATGTACCTCTACACCAAATGCTTTACACGCATTAATTGTGGCTATAGTGTCTTGGGATCGAAGTATGTTTTTTACGATACTTTTTCCATCTGATAATGCTGCTAGAAAAACTGCTCTATGAGTATAACTTTTGTTAGGTGGGCATGTAATCTTCCCATGTATTTTTGACGATTTTATATTACATTTCATGAACTTCTGCCTTTTTGTTATTTATGTTAGAAGTAATTATAGTTCCATCAAGTGTTGAAAATTGTTTTTTTATATTTGAAACATGTTGTTTTTTAGCAATTGCAATAATTGAAGGTCCGTTACCTGAAATTGTGGCGCATAATGCACCTGATTTTATTAAATTTGTAATTATTTTTGGATCAGAATTTAAAATTGATGTTGTTGCAATTCCATTCAAAATTGTTGCGTTCCAATAGTCTGATGTAGATGCTAAATTCCATGCTTTTTTGAACGCACCACTCATGCTCTTTAGTTTTTTAAGATTACCTCTTTTTCTAGATTTTGGAATAAAAATTATAACTTGTAAATCTCTTGGTGCAGGATGTTGTAGTATTATTTTTCTTTTTAAATTATCTGTTACGTTGAATCCACCATAATAACATGAACATACATCATCATATGCACCTGTAATACTAACTTTAGTTGCAATAGATGCATCAATTCCTACTTTTAAAATCTGATAGTCATTCATGTTTGGCTTGAATATTTTTGAACACACAAGTGCAACGGCAGTTGAAATTGCACTAGAGCTTTTTAATCCATATCCAGTTGGAATATTAGATTTAAAATCAAGTTCTAATTTTGTTTTCATTAAATCTTTTTTAGAAACTATTTTTTCAATTACTTTATTTATAAGACGTGAGCTGATAGTTTTATTATCTGACGTGATGTATATTCCTGTTCCAGATGATGTTTCTAGTCTTGTTTTAACATATGTATCAATTCCAATTGTTGCACCTTTACCTATTGCAATTGCATTAACCATTGATACTGCACCATGAACTGTTGCTTCTACTATAGTCATGAAAATCCTCCTAGTATTGCCTTTTTCATTGTATCATATGGCGCTTTTTGGTTTAGCCAAATTTCAAAAGATCGTACTGCTTGACCTAATAGCATTTCATAACCATAAATTATTACAGCATTTTTTTTCTTTGATTCTTTTATTAATTCAGTATTTACTGGTTTGTAAACAATATCATAAACTACAGTTTCATCATTAATTATTTTTGTTGGAATAATATTTGCTTCATTTTTTAATCCCAATGAGGATGAATTTATAATAAAATTATAATCTGCATGTAATTCTGACATTTCTTCTATTGTTTTTATTTCTGCCTCTAATCCAACACTCTTTGAAAATTTTTCAAGTTTTATGGCATTTTCATTATTTCGATTAACTATAGTGACATGTTTTGCTTTTTCTTTTGACATACCTGCAATTATTGCTCTTGCAGCCCCACCTGCACCAAGTAATAATACATTAGAATTTTTAATTATGATATTTCTATTTTTAATAGGTTCTAGAAATCCATCCATGTCAGTGTTGTATCCTTTTAAAAATCCATTTTCATTAATCACTGTATTACTTGCACCAATAATTTTACAATTTTCATCTACATCATCCAAGTATTTTAACACATTAATTTTGTGAGGTATTGTTACATTAAAGCCTGAAATTTTTATTTTTTTTAATGAATTGATTTCTTCTTCTAATTGGTCTTTACTTATTCTGTATGCAATGTATGTACATTCTAATTCTAATTGTCTAAATGCAGCATTATGAATAGTAGGTGAAAGTGAATGCTCAATTGGATCACCTATAACTGCAAATGTTTTCAACATACAGATTTACTAAACTATTGATATTTAATTTTAGCAAGTTTAAACAAATGTTTTCATTTCATTCAAACTAAACTGTCCTGGTGCAATTGCTTTTCCTAGTGAAACGTATGTAAATGGACTGCCTAAATATAGACACAATATTCTGGAAAAACTTGCTTGTTCACCCATTGCGAATGCAATTAGTTTGATTTTTGAGGATTTGTTATAGAGTGACAATATTCTAGATGTATCATTAGTAGATTTTGCAACAGTGACAATTTTTACAAAATTTGAAAGTTTTTTCATGTTTTTTAGTTTCAAATTAAGGTTTTTCATATTAGGTGTTTTTTTAAAATCATGCCAAGAGACTAAGATTGGTGTCTTTGATTTTTTTACATATTCTCTGAGTTTTTGATTCTTTCTAAGAGTATTAAATTCAATATCTAGTAAAAATGGATTATATTCAGATATCAGTTTTAAAATTGATATTCTTTCTTTTTCAGAACCAGAAAATTTACCTCCTTCATTTTTAGGTCTCAGTGTGCACACACATTTAGATAATTTTTTTTCAACATTTTGTAATGCAATTGGTATTTCTGATGGTTTCATGAAATCTAATCTAATTTCAGCATATTCTGATTTCGTCAATGCTTTTTTTAAAACAGAATTAAGTTTATTTGGATTTTTTTCTGTAATGGATACACATGTTTTATGTTTCATTCTATTTTTCTAAAATATATTCATCTGTTACTTCCATTCCAAAATGTCTTCCTGTGGCAGATTTCGAAAATGCTAATACAGAATCGCCTTTTTTAAGATGTGTTACAGATACTAAATGTCCATTAGATTTTATAAAACGAATTGTCTCTGCATCTTGTGCAATGATTCCTCCTATTTCATCGCCAATTTTTGCTTTGATCAAAAGCATTGGTCTTCGTTCTATTTTACAGCGACCAATAGCTACTCTTCTTGCTTTACCTTTTGAATCTAACACTAATACATCACTTCCTGTTTCTAATTCTGAAAGATATTTTGTTGTACCATCTGGTGATAATGTGTAACAATGAACAGCACCTGCGTTTACTCTAAATGGTCTTGGTGATGTAAAAGAAGAACCAACTGATTCATTATGAACTAAAAACATAAAATTTGCTCTATTTCCAATTAGAATTCCTTCACCTTTGTGTAGTATTGAAGCAGTATCCAAACAAACTCGTTCACCATCTCCTACCTCTTTAATATCAATTATTTTTGCTGATTGAAGTTCAAAATGTTTTGACCCTAGATTCACTAAAGTTTCTTTTACTTCGTTTATGGAATTTGTTTGAAAAATTACTCCATCAACACCAATATCTAATATTGAAAACATTTTTCTAACCTCTGATGAATTCTTTGCAATTGTAAAAATTTGAGTATGTATTTTATGTAATTTAGCAATAATATTCTCAAGTGGAATAATTTTCCAATCTTTTACTTCTATAATCACAAAATCCAATCCTTTTTTTGCAGATTGATAAATAATATCTATATCATTATTTGATAAAACTTTGAATTTTTTTCCAATTTTTTTACCTCGTATTTTTGAACTTGATTTATCATCTAATATAACGTATTTTGCATTTGCTGATGGATATATTGTCTGAATTTTTGATTTTTTATTTGTTATATTTTTTGGATCTGCATAAATTAATGATATACCTTCACTTTCAAGTTGATTCACAAATTTTGTAAACTGATTTTTTCCAACTTTTGGTTGGATAATTAGTTGTTTATTGCGTGTCAAGTCGTTCAGCCGCTTCTTCTGATGTTTGATTTTTGAAAATAATTCCTGCTAATGCTTCTACAATCTTTTCTGGAGATTTATGAGCAAATATATTTCGTCCATATGTAACACCCTTTGCTCCTGCATTCATTGCATCTTCAGTCATTTTTAATATATCTAAATCTGTTTTTGATTTTGGTCCTCCTGCAATTACAACTGGAACTGGAATACTTTCAACCACTTTAGTAAATGAATCAATATCACCTGTATACAACGTCTTTACAATGTCTGCACCACATTCTGCACCAATTCTTGCTGCATGTGCAACGACTTCTGGATCATGTGGGTCTTTTACATTTTCACCGCGTGGATACATCATTGCAAGTAATGGAACATTCCATTCATGACATTGTTCTGAAATTTCTCCTAATTGATGTAACATTTCTGGTTCTTCTTTCCCACCAATATTGATATGTAATGAAACACCATCTGCTCCAAGTCTTAATGCTTCTTTCACTGAACCAGTAAGAATTTTTCTATTTGGTGCAGTGGATAATGAAGTACTTGCAGAATAATGAACCAGTATTCCCACTTTTGCAGGTCTTGGCAATGTTTTGATTATTCCTTTGTTAATAATCACACTTGAAACTCCATGTGTTTCACATTTGTAAATCATTGAATGGGGTTTTTCCAATCCCTCAATAGGACCATTAGAAATACCATGATCCATTGGAATGCAAAGCATTTTCCCTTTTCGCATAATTCTATTCATTCTAATTTCTTTACCTGTTACCATAGATGGTTTTTATGATATACCATACTTAAAATTATTCAAAATGGGTTTTTTTATGAGTAAATTTTTCTAAGGATTAAATATTCATTCAAAGAACGATGGTTATTGAGTCAATTAACCGAACAAATC
>CAYVQV010000023.1:0-12724 GCA_964454035.1 uncultured Candidatus Nitrosopelagicus sp.
CCTCACCAACAAACATTAATCCAATTCCACCAAACAGTAATCCAAAGTAAATAAAACCCATCGGGTTATCCATCGGGTTCATACCTTCACCACGAATTATTGCTAGACCAAATGTAACAACACCCCAACCAAATAACAACCAACCCATTTTTCCCAAGGCTTCACGTTTCTCGCCTTCACGTATGGCGTTCAATATACCAAAAATCAAACCCAAAGAGACCATAGCAATTCCAATGTACCCACTCCATAGTAGAAGTTGTCCAGCATTGTGAACTGGATCTAGAAATGCTTGTGAAGGTCTGTTTAGATATTCACCAGCTTCTGGAACCCATGAACCAGATATTCCCACAGTTGCAAGAGCATCAAACACATACCCATTTAGATGGAATCCAAAGTGTAAATCAAATACTATGCCTAAAATTATTCCAACAATACAGCCTGGAATCATAGATTTTGCAAGTTTCAACATTTGTCTTTCTCTTAAAATTAAAAGCCCAAACTCTTTCAGCGCTTTTGGCATGATGTTGATTTTTGATTTATACTCAATACGTCTAATTACCCAAACGCAAACAAGAAGTATTACAAGACAATAACCAGTATCACCAATCATTAATCCATAAAAAACTGGAAAAACTAATGCAAAAATCAATGTAGGATCAAATTCATTACCTTTTGGAACTGAATAGAATCGTATGAAAGACTCAAACAACCTATACCATTTTGGATTATGAAATAATGTTGGTGGATGATCATCTGTTTTCATTTTATATATTGAAGACCCATCATCAGATTTTTTCAATGTAGTTTCAATTTGTTCAATTTTTTTCTTTGGAGCCCATCCTTCCAATGCAAAAGCATCACTAGTTACACCTAAACTAGAAATTACTTCAAGTTTTTTATTTTCAATTTGTAATTGTTCCTCAGCTATTACCAAGTCTGCATAGTGTTTTTCTGAGATTTTCTTTAATTCATCATCAATATCTTTTAATTTCTGGTTTAGATCTTTCAAGTTAGATTGTTCACGAGTTGTAATTTCTGTTGGTGTTCCATCTAGAATTGGTACTGGTTCAATCTTAGCATTATGTTGTTGTATAATATTTGCAAAATCCTGCTGTGAAATATTAGGGAAAACAGTAATAACAAAGTAATCTGTTTTTTTATCTTCTTTTGAATATAGAAAAATATCATTTTTATGCTCTGAAATAACTTTTTTAAACAGTTCAAATTTTTTGGCTTCTATACTACCAAAATAGGAATTTGTATTTTTTAATTGTAAAACATTAAGATTCTCAGGGAAAAAATTAAATTTTTCAACAAGTTTGATATTATTTTCGGTCTCTCTAATTTTTGTTAGAAGTGATTCTTTTTCTTTTTCTAGTGATGCTACCTGCTCATCGATTTTAATTGAATCAGCAAACTCAAGAACCTTTTCTATTGATTCAAATACTTTGTTAGATTCAACATTTATCTCTGGAACAACTGTCAATAATGCTCTAATTCGTAATAATTGATCAGAAGTCTGTCTTGTTAATTCATTATCACGCTCATTTCTTAGATGTGATGATGCATCTTTTGATAGTGGTTCGATTTGCAAAACCTCAAGATCGTGTAAAACTGAAATAACAGTTTGTCTATTTTTTCTTAAACCTACAATGGCTATTTTTTCCATTGAAACAGGTTTTAGAACCATTATTTCACACCTTTTAATAAAATATCAATTATTTTCTGATTGTTTTGTGCATGTATTTCTGAGACAATGTTTTCAGCTTTTGTTTTAGCATCTTCAATGAATTTGCTTGTTTCATTATTAGCTATTTCCCTTGCTTTCTCAATACTAGTGTCTACTAATTTTTCGCCTTTAGCTTTTGCATCTGTAATTGCAGTTTCTAAATCTAACTCTAATTTTTTAATTTTTATTTCAGATTCTTTTTTATAATTATCTATTTCTTTTTGTGTTTTATCTTCAACTTGTTTTATTTTTTTTATAGATTGTAGATATTGCTCTTGATTTTCTATCGTTACCACCCTCCTAGATACGTTTTAATTAAATATACACCTAAAACTACAGCCGCACCTATGTTAACCATTTTCAGCATTCTTTTAATATAATAAAATTTTTTTTGTTCTGGATTTGCAAAATTATTCTGCAATTGGTAATACCTCCTTATTAGATTGTTTTTCTCTTTCACCCATCTTTCGTTTTACAGTTTTAAGCATCGTAAATGTATCACGTTCCATTTCTTCTAGTCTAAATGTAATAAATTTAACAGCAGATTGTAATCCTGGAATGAAAACATTCTCTATTGCATTAGCCTTACGTTTTGTTTTATCAATCTCATGTAGAAGCTTTCTTAGTGTAGTTTCCTTTTCTGCAACATCTAAAACAATTTTATGAATTTCTTGAAATGCCTTCATTGCTTCACTTATTGATACTGGAATTTCTAGTAGATATTCAGTAAGTGCTTGTTCTCTTGTACCACCCTCTAATTTTGGAATACTAACGCCCATTACATTTTTTGGTGTAATTAATAATTTTTTTAGTTGAGGAATTTTCATTGCCTCATTTTCTAATCTCATTTCTCCATCAAGCATCTCAGCCATGCGAATACTTTGATATCCCTTATTGAGTTCTAATTGTAATTCACTTCTTAGTCTAGAAGAGGCTTTGTTAATATTAAAAAATTCCAAGATTAGTGCTTGACGTTTAAGTTTCAAGAGCTTTAATCCTTTTTCTGCAATTTTAATTCGTCTTTTTGCACGTAAATATTCAAGACGTGTTGGACGAATATCTCCACTGGATGGAATTTTAATTACCTCCTGTCATGTGGTTTTTTCCACCACTGTGTATCTGCTTTTGCATATTTTGCAATAAATTCTGGTTTAATTCTAGTTAGTTCATTTTCTGACAAGTCACTTAACAATTCCCATCCAATAGAAAGAGTTTGTTCAATAGGACGATTTTCATCAATTCCTTGATTGACAAATCTTTGTTCAAAATTGTTTGCTACATCAAGGAATTTTCTGTCCAAATCACTTAACGCTCCTTCACCAACAATTGCAGCTAAGGCTCTTGCATCCTTTCCTTGTGCATATGCTGAATAAAGTTGATCTGCAAGTTGTCTATGATCCTCTCTTGTTCGACCTTCACCAATTCCTTGATTCATTAAACGTGATAGACTTGTTAGAACATCAACTGGTGGCTGCACATTTGCTCTGTGTAATTCTCTACTCATTACTATCTGACCTTCAGTAATATAACCAGTAAGATCTGGAATTGGATGAGTGATATCATCAGCTGGCATAGTTAAGATTGGTAATTGAGTAACTGAACCTTTTCTTCCCTTAATTTTTCCTGCTCGTTCATAGATAGATGCTAAATCTGTATACAAATAACCTGGATAACCTCTTCGTCCAGGAACTTCTTCTCGTGCAGCAGAGATTTCTCTTAATGCCTCACAGTAATTTGTCATGTCTGTTAGAATAACAAGTACATGCATTTCACGTTCATATGCAAGAAATTCTGCAGTAGTTAATGCAAGTCTAGGAGTAAGAATTCTTTCCATAGATGGATCAGATGATAAATTTAGAAATAAAACAGTTCTTTCTAGCGCACCACTTTCTTCAAATTGTTTAATGAAAAAGTTTGATTCCTCACTAGTAATTCCTATTGCAGCAAAAACAACAGAAAAGTTTTCTTCTGTACCAAGAACTTTTGCTTGTCTTGCAATTTGTGATGCTAGTAAATTATGTGGTAATCCAGATGCAGACATAATAGGCAATTTCTGACCTCTTACAAGCGTATTCATTCCATCAATGTTTGATATTCCTGTCTGAATGAATTCTGATGGTTCTTCTCTTGAATATGGATTAATACCAGAACCTACAAGATCAAATTTTTCTTTTGAGATAATCTTTGGACCATTATCTCTTGGATTTCCTAATCCATCAAACACTCTACCAAGCATTTCATCAGAAACAGCTAATGTTGCAGTTTCTCCAAGAAATGTTGTGGAAGTACCAGTAGTAGTTAAACCAAGTGTCTGACCAAATACTTGAACTACTGCTAATCCTTCACTTGTATCTAGAACTTGACCTTGTCGTCTTTCGCCATTTGGAAGCTTTATTTCTACCATTTCACCATACGCCGCATTATCTACTCCTTTAACGAAAATTAGTGGTCCTGCAACTTTGTCAAGTGTCTTAAATGAAACATTAGTCATTAGTCAGAACTCTCCTTTGAAAGATTTTCAGATTCTTCTTTCATCTTTGATCTTATATTGGTGACTAACTGTTCTAATTCATCTTCTTTTGTCCATTTCATTTTTGGAATCATTCCTCTTGATTCAAGTGAGCTTACTTTTGCTGCAGTAATTCCTTTCTTTATCAATCCATCTTCCATCTTACCAAATTCTAAAATCACTGAAAGCATCTGATATTGTTTTTGTATTGATGTGTATGTATCGACATCATCAAATGCACTTTGTTGAAGATAATCTTCTCGGATTGAACGTGCTGTATCTAAAATTCCTTTTTCTGGTTCTGGAAGTGCATCATATCCGACAAGTTGAACTATTTCTTGTAACTCTGCTTCTTTTTGTAAAATATCTAATGCAGATGTTCTATTACTAATCCATTCTTTAGATACATTAGATTTGTACCAATCTGCCAAATCATCAATATACAAAGAATAACTAGTTAGCCAATTAATTGATGGAAAATGTCTTCTTGATGCTAAACTTGCATCCAAACCCCAGAATACTCTAGTTACTCTCAGTGTATTTTGTGATACTGGTTCTGAAAAGTCTCCACCTGGAGGCGATACTGCACCTACGAGTGATAATGAACCCTGACGTGATTCAGGAGATATAACAATACATTTTCCTCCACGCTCATAAAATTCTGCTAATCTTCTTCCAAGATATGCAGGATATCCTTCTTCACCTGGCATCTCTTCTAGTCTACCAGATATTTCTCTTAGTGCCTCTGCCCATCTTGAAGTACTATCGGCCATAAGTGCAACACCGTAACCCATATCACGATAATATTCACCCATGGTAATTCCAGTATAGACACTTGCCTCTCTTGCAGCTACTGGCATGTTTGAAGTGTTAGCAACTAGAATTGTTCTTTCCATTAAAGGTCGTTTTGTCTTTGGGTCTTCTAGTTTTGGAAATGAAGAAAGAACATCACACATTTCATTTCCTCTTTCACCACAACCAACATACACAATTACTTCGCTATCTGCCCATTTTGCAAGTTGTTGTTGTGTAACAGTTTTTCCACTTCCAAAAGGACCTGGAATTGCTGCAGTACCACCTTTCGCAACTGGGAAAAATGTATCAACGACTCGCTGACCTGTTAGTAATGGTTCCTCTGGAGGAAGTTTTCTAAGCACTGGTCTTGGAATTCTAACTGTCCACCAATGTGATAGTGCAACATCTGATGTTTTACCATTCTTTACTACTCCAACTATTTCATTGACGTTGAATTTACCTTCTGAGATATCTGATAATTTTCCAGAGATGTTATGTGGTATCATAATTTTATGCTTGATTAGTGGAGTTTCTTGAACTTCACCTATTATGTCACCTGGTTCTACATCATCACCATTTTTCTTAATTGGAATAAAATCCCATTTCTTTGTTTGATCTAATGCGGGAATTACTTTTCCTCTACTGATAAAATCACCACTCTCCTCTCTTAATTTATCTAAAGGTCTTTGAATTCCATCATAAATCGATGTTAGCAACCCTGGACCAAGCTGCAATGATAGTGGTTTCTTTGTATTAACTACATTTTCTCCAGGCTTTAGACCAGTAGTATCCTCGTATACCTGAATCATTGCACTATTTCCCTCTAAACGAATAATTTCACCTACAAGACCCATCTCACCGATTCTAACAATATCAAATAATTGAGCGGCATCAAGATCTTTGGCTACCACGACAGGACCAGAAATTCTTGCAATTGTAGCATCTACCATTTTTTCATCAACCTACCTCTATCTTAATCCCAAGAATACGTTTTGCCAAAGAGGCAATTGATTCTTCTTCGCCAGTACTTACTTTTTGTGATGGCATGAATAATACTAATGGCTCAATAGATTCCTCAATTTGTGATAGAAAATTTGAAGGAAGTTTGTTTCGAACAGAATCACTTGTAATAATTAATCCAAAATTTCCAGATGAATAAAGTTCTTGAATCTTTTTACTTGCATCTTCATTATCTATTATGAAAGTATCATCAATTCCAATTAGACGATAACCAATAACAAGCTCACGATCTCCTACTATTGCTATTTTTCCGGAAACATCAGATTTGGATTTATGAGATTGTTCACTCATAGCAAAAGCATCTCCTTAATTTTATCTGTTGAAAGATCGTAACGCTTTCCATACATTATTCTTTTTAAATTTTCATGTTCATATTCTGCATTATACATAAAATAGAAAATTGTGCCAATAGATAATGCAATGTTTTTTAATTTTTTAACAAACAGTGTATTGATTAATTTTGTTAGTGCAATTTCAAAGACAATTAAGCTTTTTGTTATTTTGTATTGCTCTAGTGCTTCGTTTAGTTTAAAGTATGAATCCACTCTTCCAATAATTTCTGTAATATCCTTAACCTCATAGATATCAAGTAGGTCTTTTGTACTAATTCGTCCACTATTAACAAGATGTTTAGATAAAATTTCTTTATCAATATTTGATTCTTTTGCCTTTAAGAGATTTAGAATATTTTTCTTATCAATCTCTGCTCTAATTAATTCTCTAATTGTACCTTCATCACCTTGAAAGAATTTTAATGATTCAAGTAATTTTTGATAATAAGATTCATGTACTGCAGACATCATTGGACCAAGATCACCTGTCTTTTGAAACTCATCCAAATGTTTCATCATTATTACACCGTAATCGTATTTTGTGAGTTTGTTTACAACACCTTCAACATTTGTTTCGGCAAGAATTATTTTGATTTCATCGTGTGGAATCACACCTGCAGCAATTCCAGCAGGAACATTACGACTGGAAACAAGAAGTGATTCTGTCTCTGTTATTGGTCTTCCCATCATTTTTGATGATAAAATCAATTCAATATTGAAAAGATCCCATTTTGAAAGAAAAGTTACTACTGCATTTTTTCCACTAAATGGAACTGCTTCCAAAATTATTTTATTTGTTTCAACTAGATGACGATTTAGTGCTACCTCCAAAAGTTCTGCTCCTTGATATACAGATGCAGAATTTTTTATACCTGAACTATACCATGTAGATTCTAACTGTTTAATCATATCATTAACATCATTTGCTTTTAGAAGATTCAGTACAAATTCTTCAGAAAGAAAACTTATTGAAATTGATTGTAATCTTCCAAATGAAGATGAATATTGTGATGTTCCCATTATAGAATCTTCTCCAATATTGAAGATTTTATTTCATCTTCATTGCTTCGCAATAATTCTTCAAAAGTTAAATCAAGTTCTTTTGTACCATCATCATTTTCTGCAATTATTCCACCCAAAGTATGGATAGACGAACCTATCGTAATATCTGAAATGTTAAGAAATTGTTTATCTTCTTCCTTACAATGAACCGTAATTTTCTTATCAAGTCGTTTTTGACATGTTTTAATCATTTGTTCTAATACAGTTTTATATTCTGATTTTTTTGTGTATTCAACTAGATCTTGTCTTATTATGTTAAATGTTGAGTCTAGATTTTTGTTTATTGCATCAAATAGAATTTTCTTGGCTTCAAGTTTTCCACTTTCAATAATTCTTGCAGATTCTCTTTCAGATCTTGTTTTTGATTCTTTATCATAGTTTTCAGAAAGATCTTTAATTGTTTCATTTTTTTTAGTTTCTATCTCAGTTTTTTTGTCATTAAATTCCTTTTCAAAAGATTCTATCTCAGTCTTTTTCCTACTTTCAATCTCTCTAATGAAAGACTCTATGCTCATAAATTATCTACCTACAAAATACCGAGTAGAAGAATTATTCCTAATACGAAACCAATAATCCAAAGTGTTTCTGGAATTACAAAGAAGAAAAGAACCTGACCAAATTTCTCTGGTTTTTCTGCTATAATACCCATGCCAGCAGCACCTATTCCTTGCTGTGCGTTACCTGTACCAATCAATCCACCAGCTATTGCAATTGCTGCAGCAAGTGATAAAATTGGTTTTGTCAGATCACTACCACCTGTTACGGGCTCTTCGCCAAATACATCTCCAGGTGCGATAAATGCAAATAATAAAACGACCCCACCAAGAACACCTAAACCTATTCTAGAAGATTTTGATAATGAAAACATGTTGTTGTAGATCTTATGGATGTTTATAGCATTGATCATTCCTGAAAAATTTAAAACTATCTTATTACATACTCCCTCTTTGCGAAAAAATTTAAAAAATTGCGATCAGAATCTAATGAAAATTTTAGAGAAACTAATTTGATTATTGTCCTAATATAATGAACATCATAACTATACCATAGATGGCAATTGATTCTACCATTCCGATAAAGATGAATACTTTAGATTGTAATGCTGGGTTTTCAGTAATTACTGCAAGACCAGCTGATCCAACATAACCCAAACCAATTCCTGCACCCATTGCTGCTAGACCAAATGCAAGACCTGCACCGATTAGTTTTGAACCATCGGACATTCCTCCTACAACTGCATCCTCTGCATATGCTACACTTGTTAAACCTGAAATAGATATTGCAAGTGTTGCGAGGAGTAAAATTGGAAGCACTTTCATTTTCATTTTTGCTTTTTTGAGACTATATTTAAACCAACAGTTATTTTATTTAGATCTGATCTAAAGTTTTCTTTTTGAATGTATCAAAATCTCTTTTGATACTAGCAGAAAAATCATCATGTTCTTTTTCTAAATTTTGTTTAGATTTTTCCAATAATTTTTTAATTTCCTCTTTTGCCATTATTTTCTTTTCTCCATTGATGCTTTCACTTTTTTTAATCTTGCGAATTCCTCTCTTTCTCTTTCTTCAAGTGTTGCCAAAATATATCTAACATTTTGTGTATACTGAGGAATAATTATGTTTTCTAATGCATTTAGTAATTTCTGAGTTTTTTCTAGTGCTTTTGCAAGACTAAAAATTGAATTTTCAAACTCAGCAGCTTTACAAATTTTAGGAAGTAACTCCTTGATTTGCTTGGCACCTCGATCAATTGATGCATTGGTATCTGCAAATCCATATGGCATCGATTTTGTATCTTTTTCTGTAACACTTAGTACAGGAATTGTCACATCTACTACACGTTTTATATCAGATTCAACTTCCATTACAGCAGGAGTTGTTTGTGCTACAGAATCTACAGTTGAAACTCCAAGTGATAAATATGATTCATTAACTGATTGATAAATATCTTGCAAAGGATCCCAAATACCGCCTCTAGTTTTTTGAGCCTCTGTAATCATCTCTTCAATACTTTTTAGTAATACTTTTCGCTTATCATCAAGAATTTTTTGAACCATAGTTGCAACTTGGGTTGAACGTTTATACTTGAATAATTCAATCTTTGTTGCAACTACATTTTGTCCAAATGACATTGAAAATTTCTACTCCTTGTAATATTGTTCTATGAATTTGTCTTTAACCTTTGTAAGTTCGTTTTTAGGTAAATTTGAAATTGTACTCCATTGTAATGCTAGTGTTTCTTCAATAGTTCTATTCTCATCAATTGCTTGTGTAAGGAATTTGTTTTCAAATTCATCACCAAAATTCATATAATTTAGATCAACTTCAGTAAGTCCCGCCTTACCAACAATTCCTGCAAGTGCTCTGACTTCTTGTGACCTTGAATAAGCATCATAATTTTGATTTGAAACTTCCTGATGATCAGCACGGGTTCTTCCCTCACCAATTCCATCTTTCATAATTCTACTAAGACTCATTAGGATGTTAACTGGTGGATAAACTCCTTGTCTAAACAGATCTCTTCCAAGAACAATTTGTCCTTCTGTAATGTACCCAGTGAGATCAGGAATTGGATGTGTAATATCATCTGATGGCATTGATAAGATTGGCATTTGTGTCACACTTCCATTTTTGCCTCTTAGTCTACCTGCTCTTTCATAAATTGTTGAGAGATCAGTATAGAGATAGCCTGGATATCCTTTTCTTCCTGGAACCTCTTCTCTTGCTGCACTAATTTCTCTTAATGCCTCAGCATAGTTTGTCATATCGGTTAGAATTACAAGTACATGCATTCCAAGATCATATGCAAGATATTCCGCTACTGTCAAAGCTACACGTGGAGTAATAATTCTCTCAATTGCAGGATCATCTGCTAAATTTAAGAAAAGTACACTTCTTTTTAGTGCGCCTGATTCTTCAAGACTTCTTCTAAAATATTCTGCCTCACTATATTGCACACCAATTGCTGCAAAGACTACTGCAAATTCATCATTTGTTCCAACAACTGATGCCTGTCGTGCAATTTGTGCTGCTAAAATATTATGAGACATTCCAGAACCTGAAAATATTGGAAGTTTCTGACCTCTTACAAGAGTAAGCATCCCATCAATAACTGATACACCAGTTTGGATGAAATCTTTTGGATATTCTCTTTGTTCAGGATTCATCGGTGCACCATTAATATCTAAAAATGATTCTGCAACCGGATCTGGTAATCCATCTTTTGGTCTACCTAATCCATCAAAAACTCTTCCTAGAACTTGTTCAGAAACTGGCATTTCCATTACTTTTCCAACAAACTTTGCGTTTGTTCCAGAAACAGATAGTCCAGTTGTACCTTCAAAAACCTGAACTATTGCTTTACCATTTCCAACTTCAAGTACTTTACCAAGTCGTTTTTCACCATCATTTGTTTCAATTTCAACTAGTTCATCAAATGCTGCATTTTCAACACCATCAACAATTACTAATGGTCCTTTGATTTCTGCAATCTTGCTATATTGTACTCCGCCTTGTGAACTCAATTTGAAACCTTAACTCCTGTAACATTTTTGAATTGTTCAACCATATCGTTTTGTACTTTTTCTAGTTTATCCATTTCATCATCTTTTATTTCCATTCTTGCTTTAAGCAAAGAGGCAATTACTGGCATTGCACGAATATCTGCTAATGCTGCACCATCTTTTAGTGCTTGCTGTCCTTGGTTGTAAAAGTCAACTAGTAATTTCATAAGTTTGAATTGCTTTTCAGGGCTACAGTATGTATCTACATCATCAAATGAGTTTTGTTGTAAAATTCCAATCTTAATCATTCTTGCAACTTCTAAGATTAGTTTTTCTTCATCTGGAAGTGCTTCTGGTCCTAAAAGTCTTACAATTTCTTTTAGTGTATCTTCTCTTTGTAAAATTCCATAAGTTTCACCCCTCAACTTTAGCCAGTCCTCACTGATATTCTCAGACCACCATTTTGCAATATCTGCAAGATATCCTGAATAACTATTCATCCAGTTAATTGATGGATAATGCCTAGAATACGCAAGTTTGGCATCAAGTGCCCAAAAAGTTTTGATAAATCTCATTGTGTGCGTTGTAACAGGCTCAGTAAAGTCACCACCAGATGGGGATACTGCACCAACTAAAGATACAGAACCATCACGTTCTGGACTTCCGTTTGCTCTAACTCTTCCTGCTCTTTCATAAAATTCTGCTAACCTAGATGCCAAATATGATGGATAACCTTCTTCTGCTGGCATTTCTTCTAATCTTCCCGACATTTCTCGTAATGCTTCTGCCCATCTACTTGTTGAATCTGCTACAAGTACAACATCATATCCCATATCTCTATAATATTCTGCAATTGTAACACCTGTGTAGATACTTGCCTCTCTTGCAGCCACTGGCATGTTTGAAGTGTTTGCAACTAGAACAGTTCTATCCATTAGAGGTTTTCCTGTACGAGGATCTTTTAGTTCTGGAAATTCAACTAAAACTTCAGTCATCTCGTTTCCTCTTTCACCACAACCAATGTAGACTACTACTTGAGAATCGGCCCATTTTGCAATCTGATGTAAAGTAACTGTCTTTCCAGTTCCAAAAGCACCTGGAATTGAACCAGTTCCACCTTTGGCTAATGGGAAGAATGTGTCAATAACTCTCTGGCCAGTAAGTAATGGAATTGTTGGATCATATCTTTTCAAGTATGGTCTAGGTGTTCTTACAGGCCATTTGTGATACATCTTTAATGGAACTGTTTGACCATCTTTTTCAACTGTAGCAATCTCAGTTTCAAGATCATAATCTCCTTCACTAACAATTTTTGTAATTTTTCCACCAGCATGATTTGGTGGTACAAGAATTTTATGTTCAATCAATGAAGACTCTGGAACCGTTCCAATAATGTTTCCTGGTTCTACATCATCTCCAACTGAGACAGTTGGACTGAAATGATATTTTTTTGTCATATCTACAGGAGTTGTTGTAATTCCACGTCCGATAAAAGAACCAGACTTAGCTGCCAAGTCTTTTAATGGTCTTTGAATTCCATCATAAATTTGACCTATAATACCAGGTCCAAGTAAAACACTAAGTGGATTTCCTGTGCCTACCACAGGCTCGCCTGGTTTTAGACCACTAGTTGATTCATAAACTTGAATAAATGCTACATCTCCTGTAAGACGAATTACTTCACCAATAAGTTTTGCATCTCCAACTGATACAGTTTCATACATTTTTGCATCAGACATTCCATCAGCTCTAACTGCTGGACCGCTTACCCATA
>CAYVQV010000024.1:0-12389 GCA_964454035.1 uncultured Candidatus Nitrosopelagicus sp.
TTCGTTTCTTTGCTCCGCCTTTCTTGGCTGGGGCTTTTCGTTTTTTACCGCCAGCTGCTGCTTTTCGTTTGCGTGCTCTGCTAGCTTTCTTAGCTGCTGCTGCGCGTTTTGCTGTAGCTGCTGCGGCTCTTCTTTTTCGAGTGCGTGCTGCTTTCTTAGCTGCTGCGCTTCTCTTTGCTTTTGACATAGCCATGTTTCTTCGAAAATTTCTTGTGTGTTATATTATGCAAGTTACTTGTTTTTGCACAGTTTGTGTAATTTTATACAGTAAATTTTGTAAATTATGATCGTGAAAAATTTTCTATCAGTAAAGATATGTTCTTTGTTGTCTTCTTTAATAGATCGATTTTTGCAAATTCGTTTGGAGAATGCATTCTACAAAAAATATATGATGCACCAACAGAAATGCATGGAACTGACAAAATTTTTGTAAACGCATGCATAGGTCCAGTTCCTGCGTTAGAAATGTTCAAAATGTAATCACCAAAAATTTTTTTTGTGCTTTGACACACAGTAGTAACAATTTTTTCATTAGGATTAGTTCTTGCAGCAGATTCTGCATTTAAAACATTGATCGATATGTCATTAAATCCATTATCACGTAGATGTTTTTTTAGTAATTTTATTAATTTAGATGGATCCATATTTGGTACTAATCTAAAATCAATCTTGACTTTTGCAACTCCAGGTAAAACTGTTTTTGCCCCATCACCAGTATAACCAGAACTGATTCCTGCAATATTGCATGTTACACCAGACACCAAAGATTTCTTTGCGTCAAATGAATTTTTATTTCCAACAAAATTTTTTACTCCATATTCTTTTTTGAAGCCTTTTGAATCAAAAGGCTCATTTTTAATTAATTTTAAATCATTTTTTGATAAAGGAGTTATATCATCATACCAGCCTTTGATTAGAATTTTCCCATTTTTATCCCGCATTGTATTTAATGCCTGAACAAGCTTCCATGCAGGATTCTTAATAATCACTGCAAAACTAGAATGCACATCACGTATTGATTCTTTTACGGTCAGTTCCACGTAAAGTAAACCCTTCATTCCCAATCCAATTATTGGTCGATTTTTTTGATCAATATAACCAAATTCCCAAACAACACCATCGCATGAAAATTTCTTTTTATATTTTTTTAAATATCGCTCAATATTTTCACTTCCATTTTCTTCTTCACCTTCAATTACAAATTTTATGTTACATGGAACATCACCATATGTTTTAAGATATGATTCAACAGCTTTGATTCTAGTGATTAATTCACCTTTATCATCAGAAGCCCCACGCCCAAAAATCTTATTGCCAATTATTCGTCCACTGAAAGGTGGGTCAGTCCAAAGTTCTATGGGTTCAATTGGTTGAACATCATAATGATTGTAAAATAATAAAGTCGTGTCTGGATTAATTTTAGATTTGACTTCTCCATATACAAGTGGTGCTGCATTATTATCAAGTCTTAAAATTTCAGATTTAATTCCTGATTTTTTTAATATTTTTGATACAAGATTGCTGCATTCCTCAATTCCTTCGTTTTTTGCAGATATACTTGGTTGATGAATCAATGTTTGTAGATCCTTTAACAAATGGTCAAAATTTTTATCTATAAATTTTAATGTTTTTTTATATTTCATTTTTTTATTTTATCAAATAATTTTAGTACGGTAGGTAATACAGATATTATATCACTTGCAAGAATATGATTTCCAAATTCTTTTTGTAACAATTTTCCTGCAGAGCCATTTACAAAAGCCCCAGCACATGCAGATTCTAATATATTCTTATTTTTAGAAAGTAACCCTGCAATAATACCAGACAATACATCACCTGTTCCACCAACAGTCATACATGGTGTATTTGTAGAATTAACAAATGATGTATTACCATCTGTAATTATATCACTTTGTCCTTTTAATAATATAGTAATGGAGTGTTTTTTTGCAAATTTTTCACAGAGTGAAATTCGTGAATTTGGTTTGTTATCAGGTATTTCTCCAAAAATTCTCTTAAACTCACCAGCGTGAGGAGTTACAACAACATTTTGCCCTTCAATTATTGGTAATATTTCTTTAACAAGTGAACTAGCATCTAAAGTTAGACGTACATCACGAGCAAGTAATGATTTTACAATTAATTTTAATGCCTCTGTATCTTGTATTGCAAGACCCATACCTATAGCACTAGAATCAATATCCACGGGAATCTGACCTAGTAATTTATTCACTGTCCCACGGGTTAATTTAGAATCTGCCATAGGTATGACTATCAAATCAGGTGATAATGATCTTGTTGAAAACGCATTAATTTTTGGAACACATGTATAAACCAAATCACTTCCTGTACGAAGTGCTGCTAATGATGATAATACTGGTGCACCATGATAGATATAACTTCCACCAACTATCAACACTTTCCCATTATCGCCTTTTCTTGAATCATTTTTTCTTATATGAAATGATTTTTTTATAATTGAAGATGTGAGTTGGGTTGTTCTAGTCAATTGATTCACTTTTTATTTGATCTTTTGTTATTAAAATAGACTTTTCTTGCCATTGCAAGATATGTTGTATGACCAATGCCACGAAATGAATGTCTAGTTTTACCTTCTCTTGCTTCTATATTTCGAATTATATGTTCAGTACAATCAATATCAGAGAACTCATTTGCAACAAAAGCAATAGAAAGTTTTTCTAATTGATTCATAGTAGGACATATTGCAACCACATATCCACTACTCTTTAACATCTTTCTTGCCTGTGGAAGTACTTCCCAAGGATCTCCAAGATCTATTATAACCATATCAGCATCAACAATTGGTACTTTTCTTGCTTTTTTCAAATCTTGTTTATTCATAGTTACATATTTGAGCATTCCAGCTTTTGTAAGATTTTTTTCTGCTATGGCCATTACACTAGATTCTACATCAAAAGTATGTACATGACCACGTGGGCTCACAACGCTTGCAAGAAATGTTGTCAATGAACCACTTCCAGTACCAATTTCAACAATTTTTTGACCAGTTTGTAATCCAGTCCTAGCAGCTATATATCCAAAATCTTTTGGATAAACAATCTGTGTCCCATGCTGCATTTTCATGACATAATCATGAATAGTTGGTTTTAGGACATAGACGTATTTGTCTTTGTTAGTGATAAGCCTAGAACCAAACTCTTTTCCAATTGCATCAGAATGTTTTATAACTCCTATATGAGAATGAAATTCTTCTTTCTTACTCACTTTCATAAGCCATTTCTTTGAATCATTATAAAAAAATAAAACATAATTTCCTGATTTTATTTTAGACATAGTATTTTTTTTATCTATCATGAATAATTAGTTATCTTATTTTCCACGTTGATTTCCCCACATCGAAACATGCATTCGTGGCGAGTATCTAAATTTATGATTTTTAGCTAATTTCGATACAATTTCTTCACGTGAAATTATTTCCCTTTTTGTAGTAGCCTGGGGCATCAAAAACACACTGTCTTTTTTAATATTATATTTATTAATTAATTTTTGAATTTCAGTTAGATCTTCTTCGTTTTCTACAACAAATTTAAAACAACAATTATCAACACTAGTAAAAAAATTATAAGATTCTTTATTTTCGTATTGTTCAGGTAGGTTTCCAGAGTTTTTGGTTTTTGGTGAAACATTCCACTGATCTACTATCTTCATTAATAATTCATTTGGAATTATAGTACAATTTGTCTCAACTTCAATAAAATAATTATTTTTTAGTGGTGAAAGTAATTTTATCAATTCTTCTTGTTGCATTAGTGGTTCACCACCAGTTATTACAATGTGTTTAATTTTATAGGTCTGAATTTTTTTAATTATGTCTTCTATTTCGAAATGATGTACTTCTTTGTCAAAATCATAATTATCCCAATCCCAGGTATATTTTGTATCACACCAACTACAAGTTAAATTACATAACGCAAGACGAATAAATATTGCAGGTTCACCTGCATAAGGTCCTTCTCCCTGTATTGAATCAAACATCTCACTAATTTTCATATTTTCTATCAAATACAAATCCTTTATATCTAAACCTAATTCATTTTTAGCATGAAGCTTTTCTTAGATTTTAATCCATGTAAAGAATGCAAAGAAATGATGCTAGAATTGTCATCTGAAGAAATGCTATTTGCTGATGAAGTAACTAGAGCAGAAGTTTCTTCTAGATTCCTTAGACATCTAACTTACAACCATGATGAAGTGGTAAAAGCAGTGATGGATGAAGTCAAATCACAAAAAAGAAGCCCAGAATTTGACCTCTATAAATAAAATTTCAAATTATTCCATAGTATATTAGAAAATAATTTTAAGGTGTAATACCTAAATTATGAATTGGGATTATTTACTAAAAGTAAAACAGAGAGTATTACTAAATGTAAGAAATGTGGTAGTGAACTTCATGATTCTGAAAGATTGAGAAGACACCAAAAAATTGCTCATGATAAAAAAAATGAAAAATGTAGAACATGTGGGAATGAATTCCCAGATCGAGAGGAATTAAGAAGGCATAAAAAAAAGTGTAAATAATCTACCAATAAGTTTTAAACTTTAAACTACTATTTTTTGAAAATTTCAGTTTTAATCTTCGTCTTCTAACCAAAATATAATAATTAATTATTTGATGAATTTGTTCTTCAGCTGTTAATCCATGTTCATTAGATTCAAAAAGAAAATCCAAATAATCCTTTTCACTTAGTTTGATTGTTAGTTTATGCAAAACTATTGTTATTGGTTGTCTAATTTACAGATTAATTTTGTTGATCGTTATGTAATAGTCAAGGTTATTTTGATAGTATTACTAATTTTAAATATGAAAAAATGTCCAATATGTGGGTGTAATGATCATAAATTGATAGGGTGTATCAGGCATAAAACAAAGAAATGCAGTTGTTATAAATCAGAGTAAAAATAAAATAAGAAAAGTTTCAATATGGAGGAAAACCATAAAAAAGCATGGGACTGTTTGGAAATTCAAAGAATCCAGAGGATTATATCTATCAAGGTATTGCAATGTTACAAGATAATAAGCCTAAAGTTGCTGTGAATCTTTTTAAAAAAGCATTAAAATCAGAACCAAAAAATGTTACTGCATTATACAATCAGGGTCTTGCATTAAATCAGATGCGAAAATATCAAGATGCAATTACATGTTTTGACAAAGTAATAGAAATTAATCCAGAAGATTCACCATCATATAACAACAGAGCTATTGCAATGGCAGAATTAGGTGATACTGATGAAGCATTAGAATGGTATGATAAAGCAATAAAAGCTGATGCTAAATATGCTCCAGCACATTATAACAAAGGTGTTTTACTAGATAAAAAATTACGTCCTGATGAAGCTTTAAAATGCTTAGATGATGCAATAAAAATAGAGCCAAAAAAAGATAATCCAAAATTCTACAAGGGAATAGTTCTTGGGAAAATGAAAAAACATGAAGAGGCGTTAAATTGTTTTCAAAATGTTTATAGAAATAATAGGAATCATCTTGATGCATATTTTCAAACAGGAATACAACTTGCGGAACTTGACAGGCATGAACAAGCACTAAAAGTATTTGACAGTATTCTTAAAAGATATCAAAAATACAAGGATAATCCACACTTCATTTATGCAAAATCTAGAAGTAAAGCAGCATTAAATGAAACAGATGAGGCATTAACATTGTTAAAATTAGCAATAAAATCTAAAGCGGGTAAAATTATTAAAAAGTGGGCAGCTGAAGATAAAGCGTTTGATAAACTAGTAGGTATTCCAGAATTTGAAAATATTATAAAATAGACTATAAAATTTTCTTTCTTACTGCATCTATTCGTAATAATTTAATTTTCTTTTTTGGACCAATCAATCGTGATTCATATATTGGAACATAAACTTCTAAGATCTCATTAATCTGAATGTCTTCTTTCAATGACTTAATTCCAGATTCTGAAGGTTTTTTTAATTTTGAAATTAATTTCTTCGTTGCACCGTCAATAGTAATTTCAGGTTGTTTTACATTGTCTTTATTTTCATCTAGAATTCTCTTGGGGTACTTTTCAATTAATTTAGCAGTTGTTTTGTAAGGAAGATTAACTTCTTTTCCATGATGATCAAATGCAATATCATCTTCATTTTCAATAACTAATCGTTCTTGTACTTCCAAGTTAACTTTATTTTTTCTATTAGGACCTAATTTACTTAAAACACCTTTTTTCTCTGATATTGGATATGTTTGTTCATCAATAATTAATTCTCTAACATTTTTATCCACTGTTATCGTATGTTTTGTTTCACGTATAAAATCTGCAGTATATTTACCTGATAAAAGTAAAAATGCTTCAAAAAATAATTTAGTAGAATGAATATGTATATCACTTCTCTTTGGTTTATGAAGTAATGTTTGAAATGTCTTCACTTTCCTAGATTCCACTATACTCATTATCTCATCTAAATCTAAAGATGGTTTTAAAACAATAATTTTGATTTTTGGTGTAGTTTCTTTCAATTCAGATGATTCCAATTAATTTACATATTTTTAAATTAATCTAAAAGATAAAACATATAGCGATATTCATTCACAAGATAACATGGATAAAGAAAATATTTTTTCAAATACTGGAGTTGCAAGTAAAAAAGCAAAAACTAATTATTTTACTGGTCCAATAATTGCTAAAGATATTTCAGCCGTTATAAAACCAATGAATGAAAAAATTTATCATGTCACATTTAAGCAAAAATCTAAAACAAAACTGCATTTTCATGATGGTGGACAAACACTAATTGTTACTAAGGGAAAAGGCAGTTTGACTTTTTACCGTAGATATGGAATTGACAAAAACAATTTCAAAATTAAGAAAACCAAAACCATACCATTGAAAGTGGGTGATTGTGTTTTCATTCATCCAAAAAAACTTCATAGTCATGGATCAATAAACAAGAAAAATGATTTTTCACACATTGCAATAAATTCATTTCCAAAAAATAGAATTGAGCCAAAAACAATTTGGTATGAATCTGATTTCAAAACAAGTGTAACAAAGAGATTGAAATAATGATTTCAAAAAAAAATAAAGATTTGGAATCGATATCTGGCAATGAAAATACTAAAATCAAGCAAATTTTTAATCCAGAAAATACAGTTAATGGAATTAGATACAGTTTAGCAGAATCAGTGATTCAAAAGGGTGGAAAATCGAAAGTACATAAAATGAAAACATCAGAAGTATATTTTATTTTAGAAGGAAATGGTATACTACACCTAGAAAATGAATCAGTAGAAATTGAAAGATACCAATCAGTTTTTGTTCCACCATTTTCTTCACAATATTTAGAAAATACAGGAAACACAGATCTGAAGGTTTTATGCATAGTTGATCCTGCTTGGGAAAAAGAAAATGAAATATTTGAATAATCAATTATGTTTTTATCTTATTAGTTGATAACTAAAACAATTGAATAGCAGTCAAGCACATCAAATTTTACTTTTAGAACCAAATCCAACATATAATGATATACGAAATGCATATAGAAAATTAGTATTAGAACTTCATCCTGATAAAAATAAAAAAGAATCTGATGGGAAAAAATTCAAGCAAGCTACAGAAGCATATTATTATTTAAAGAAACAATACAAAACTCCTAGTAAAAAAACTACAAAAACCAATCAAAATAAAGAAAAGAGAAAAGGCTTTTACAAACGAACCAATTGGGGTAACGGAAAAACTTCACCTGAAGAAGATTGGAGTAAATTTACTAAAGAATTTGAAGAAGACAAAGACTGGTGGAAAAATTATGAGAAAAATTTTTGGGATAAATATGAATCTGCAAGTAATGATGAGATACATGAGCAAGAATCTAGTAATGTTAAGCAACAAGCTCAAATTGATTTAGGAGTTAAAGTAGATCCAACGCTATGCATTGCTTGTTGTAGCTGTGAAACAATTGCGCCTGAAGTTTTTACAATAGATAAAACAAGTAATATGAATCCAAAATCTAGAGTCTATAATTCAAAAGGTGCAAAAAATCTAAAAATAATGAATGCAGCTGAAACATGCCCTACAAAGGCAATTATTGTAGACGATTTAGAAAACAAAAAAAGAATTTTTCCATATTAACCAATTTTTAAGTTTTGACACAGTTCAGATAATTCAACATCAGTCAATTTTATGTCATTTTTAAACATACTGTGTACTGCACCTGCAGAGTCTGTTTTACTCCTAGGAATTATATGCACATGAACATGTGGAATTTCTTGACCACTTTCTTTTCCATTATGTATTGCAACTAATGTTGAACCAGTTAAAGAATCAATCTTTGATATAAGTTCGTGTACCATAGTAAACAATTCAATGTTTAATTCTTTTGGCATATTTTGGATTTTTTCATAATGATTTTTTGGAATTACTAATGCATGACCTTTTGCTAATGGAAATGCATCTAGAAATCCTAAACATGAATCTGTTTCAACAAGTATTTTTGTTGGTATTTCTTTTGATACAATCTTACAAAAAATACAATCCATATTACACACCAAATCTAATCTTACGGTTCAATTGTTGCCCATGGAAGGCCTTCACCATATTTAACAGTAACATCTGTTCCTATAGGAAGATTACAGTTTTGTATAGTTTTTGGAATTCCATCTAAAGTATCAACATAACAATTACCATTTGCAGATTCAAAAATTTCAACTTCCTCTATAATATCTTCACGAATAAAATTCCAGAACGGAAAAACCATTGTACCCAAAACAATTCCTGCAGTAGCAAGTGCACCTAAAAAGACAATTGCATATTTTTGACCATCAGATAATTCCAATATTGTCTGTCTAAAATTTTACAATAATAAATTTACCACATACCGCCTTCTTGAACACCACCACTGGTGTCAGGCTTTTTCTCAGGTACGTTACCATGTGCTTTTTTCATATGTCGCTCAAGTCTTTCTGGTTGATGTAATTCTAAACCACATTCTTTGCATTTAGTACCTTCATCTTTTTTCTTTTTACCAAAAAGACCCATACAATATATAATTTGAATGAGCTTATAAAAGGTATTTCAGAATAAGGATTGTTGAATATTAAAAACATAACAGTTTTAGGTTCTGGAGTTATGGGACATGGAATTGCTCAGGTTTCTGCCACTGCAGGATATAATGTTATACTACGAGATATCAAACAGGAATTTTTAGACAAAGCAATGGAGAAAATTCGCTGGAGTCTGGATAAACTGGTTACAAAAGAAAAAATAACAAAAGAGGAAGGTGATGCAATATTTTCAAGAATTAATCCAATTGTAGATTTGGATGATGCAGTTAAAGATGCTGAAATGGTAATTGAAGTAGTTCCTGAAATAATGGATTTAAAAAAGAAAGTTTATGCAGAACTTGATAAAGCCGCAAAACCAGAAGTAATTTTTGCATCAAACACAAGTACATTACCAATTACAGAAATCGCAAATACAACATCACGTCCTGAAAAATTTATTGGAATTCATTTTTTCAATCCACCGCAGCTTATGAAACTAGTTGAAGTGATTCCAGGTGAGAAAACATCACAAGAGATAACTGATCTTACACAAGAATTTGTTAAATCAGTAAACAAACAGGCAGTTTTATGCAGAAAAGATGTTCCAGGATTTATCATAAACAGACTTTTCATACCAATGGTTCATGAAGCATGCTATCTGCAAGACAGAACAGGTGCGTCACTCGAAGAAATTGATTCTGCTGTAAAATTCAAACTTGGGTTTCCTATGGGAATTTTTGAATTGGCAGACTTTACTGGAATGGATGTAATACACAAGGCAACTGTTGAAATGCATTTGCGAGATAAAAAAGTAATCAACCCACATAAAACAGTTGAAAAAATGTTTGATGAAAAAAAACTAGGACAGAAATCAGGAGAAGGATATTACAAGTATTCAGATGACAAATATGAAAGAGTAGAACTATCTGAAGAGCTTGCACAAAAATGTAATCCAATTCAGCTTGTAGCAAATATTCTAAACAATGCTGCATGGTTGATTACAAATGGTGCAAGTGATATAGAAGAAATTGAAAAGGCTGCAAAATTAGGATTAGGTCTTAGAAAGCCATTATTTGAAACAGCAAAAGAAATTGGAATTCAAAATATAGTAGAAGAATTAAACAAACTTGCACAAGAGCATGGCGAATTTTACAAGCCAGACCCATTCTTAGAGTCTATGATTTGATTTGCTCTAAAATATAGTCAACTGCATTTTTTGGAGAATCAAATCCAACAATTTTGACATTTTCCCTGTGATCAATGTACTGATCAGAATATTTGGTTGCCATACCTCCTGAATTTTTGAGTGTTGCAATTGGTTTTTTGTACATATATGCAGCACATATCTCTGATAGTGTTCCAGAACCACCACCAACAACTATTACTCCATCTGCAGAAAGCGCATTAAGAAAATCTCTTGATAGTCCCATGCCAGATGGAATGACAATATCACAGAATTCATTTGCTAGTTTAGAATCATCTTGAGGAATTATACCAACAGTTAATCCACCTTGGTCTTTTGCTCCGTGTGATGCGGCTTTCATTACACCGCCCAATCCACCAGTTACCAAAACTGAACCAGATTTTGCAACTTCTTTTCCAGTATCATATGCTAAAGTTTCAAGTTCAGGAGTACATCCATTATCATTATTACCTATAACTAAAATCTGAAGCATTTTTGCCATGTACAGAAATTAACTTACGTCAATATAGTTTTTCTAAAAAAGTAAGAGTTATTAAAAAAGAAAAATTAGCATGTACATGGAAAAACGCTCAATGCCAGTTTGTTTTACTAACGATCAGTACAAAATGATCCAAAAGTACGCACAGAAAAATGGTATGTTAAATGCCAGTCAAGCACTAGAAGACCTTCTAAAGGAAATCTAAACATTTACTTTGTTTTTAATTTATTTTGATAATTTAATTAGATCTAATTTTTATGAATATTATGGGACTGTTTAGTAAAGGATCTGCAATTTGTAGTATTTGTAAAAAAGAAACAAAACATAAACACAAAGCAAAAAAAGAATGGTATGTAGAGTCTCCACTTTGTGCAGATTGTTACATGGATAAAATGAAAGATGAATATGATTCCAATATAAAATCAAAATGTATTACTTGTGGAGATAAGAATAAAGTAACAGAACTTTGGGAGCCACGATGGCAGTGGGATATGCAAGGATTACTTTGTAAAACATGTTTTGATAAAAAAGAAACCGATTTTAATAAAAAGAAGGTTTTGTGTGCATTATGTGGTACAAAATTAGGTTTTTTTAGATATAATCCAAAATCAGATTGGAAGATAGGTGGTCAAGTATGTCGAAAGTGTTGGGATTCACAGAAAGCTAAGAATGATTGAGATGTTGTTTTTTAAAAAAAATATCTGTGAATATTGCAATAAGAAATTCTCTAAAAAAGAAGAATTAATGCAACATCTACAAATTATTCATTTTAAAGATTTACCATATGATTGTAAAATGTGTAATGAAAATTTTACAAATATGGAAGATATGCGAACCCATCTACAAAGATATCATAGCTTCAAGAAAGATAGAGATTAAAGTGCTTTTACAGTTGTTACAAGTGGTGGTCTAACTTTAGTAAACACTCTAAAACCACAGATACATTTTATCTCAGGGAGTCTATTTAGTTCAATCATGCTTACCTGTACTTTACACCTAAGACATTCATAGACAACATCAAACTTTTCTTCTTCTAAAATTGGTGACTCATTTGCTGAATCTTCAGAAAAATTCTCTTCTACCATGCTAATCACGATTCTTACTATAATAAAAGGCTAACAAATTATTTTAATGATAATTCAATGTAAACATCGTCAGGAATTCGTAAACGCATCAACTGTCTAATTGCTTTATCATCTGCATTAAGATCAATTATTCGTCTGTGCATTCGCATTTCCCATTTTTCGTATGTTTCAGTTCCGTTTCCACAAGGAGATTTTCTAGTTACAACATTAAGACGTTTTACTGGTAGTGGAGTTGGACCTTTTACTTTAACACCTGTTTTCTTTCCAATTCCCATAATCTCATCACACACATCACCTAATTTAGGAAGACTTGTACTAGTTAATTTTATTCGAGCATTCTGAGCCATAATGACTCAGTTAAGGAGTGTGTTTTTCTGTGATTTCTTTTACTACACCAGCAGCAATGGTTGCACCCATATCTCTTAGTGCAAATCTACCCATTTCAGGAAACTCTTGGAATGTTTCTATTGGTGTTGGTCTTACAGGTCTAATTGTAACTATAGCAGAATCACCTACTTTCAAAAATTTTGGATTTTCTTCATCAGTTGCTCCTGTTGCAGGATTAATTTTTGCGTTAAA
>CAYVQV010000025.1:0-11493 GCA_964454035.1 uncultured Candidatus Nitrosopelagicus sp.
GAATTATTGCTTTAATCATAATTGGTGTTTTGGTTGGATCTGCAGTATCAATTGTTGATGCAGGATTCAGAGGAGTTTTACTCCACTGGAATGCCGTAGATGTAGTTGATCCTCCACTAGAGGAAGGATTGCATTTTATAATTCCATTCCAAGATTCAGTTATTCCACTTGAGGTTCGTACCCTAAAGTATACAAAGGCGACAACGTCGGCATCACAGGACTTGCAGACAGTGTCAACTGAGATTACAGTAAACTATCATCCAGACCCAACTCGTGTTAACTATCTGTACAAAGAAGTTGGTTTAGACTATGAGAATCGTATCATTCAACCAACTGTAGAAGAGGTTGTAAAACAGGTAACTGCTAATTATAACGCTGAAGAGTTAATCACAAAAAGACCGCTAGTAAAACAAGATATTCAAAATGAGATTTCTGCACGTCTCGCTGACTTTAACATTACAACTGAAATTGTATCAATTACAGATTTCCAGTTCTCAGTATTATTTGCACAAGCAATTGAATCTAAAGTAGAGGCAGAACAACGCGCACTAAAAGCAGAAAATGATTTGGTGAGAATTGAGGTAGAAGCAAGACAGTTTGAAGCACAATCATTTGGTATTGCAGAAGCAAATATTGCTGAAGCAAAAGGTGAAGCAGAAGCAATTAACATAATTAACCAAGCACTTGCAAACAACCCATACTATCTAGAATGGCTCAAGATTCAGAAATGGGATGGAATACTACCACTAGTTAC
This sequence comes from uncultured Candidatus Nitrosopelagicus sp., assembly GCA_964454035.1. Taxonomy (GTDB): domain Archaea; phylum Thermoproteota; class Nitrososphaeria; order Nitrososphaerales; family Nitrosopumilaceae; genus Nitrosopelagicus. The sequence goes on from CAYVQV010000025.1 coordinate 755, forward strand.
TGGTGGTGATGGAGCAACTCCATTTATTGAAATTCCAACAGATAACAAAAGACCTTAGTTCTTTGGCTTATCTCGTAAATTATCATACATTGATAAAAATTGATCAGGTTCTTCTCGACGATAGCGTTTTGCTAAGCGATTAATTTCTGCATCAGACAGGTTCTCACCTTTATTTTCGTTAAACTCTTTGATTATTTCAAACTGTGTCTTTTTGATATTGTATCTTTTCAATGTATTATTGATTGTATTATTTGCCAAGATATCAAAAATCACATATCTGTAGATCAGATAACCAGATACACCTAGGATTGCGACTATTCCAATTGGAATTATCCAAGCATATACCATGTAGATAATTAGTCAGAAGAGTATTTCATTGTTATCTGTTAGAAAGATTTGAGGCTGGTAGACTGAAATAGAATCTATTCTTAGGCGTAAATCAAATATGCTTTATATTTGGTAGATGCTTGTTTTGTCATATTGAGTAAATATAACGCTCCAACAATTTCAGATGGAAAGTCACTTAATTTTGTTATTCCTATAGCACTTTTGATATTTTTTGGTCTGATTTATGTAATGACCCTTAGAGCAGATAATGGATTTGTTAGTTTTATTTTAATTGGAATTGCTTTAGTAACTATTGTTTACTGGACTGGAATTATTAAAAAAATGGTAGTAACAAACAAACCAAAATTCGCAACCAGAGATACTGAATCAAAAAATTGGGTATATGACTTGATTAAAGGAGATCAGGAAACTGTATTTGTTGCAGAAGTTCCAGGACCTGAAGATAAAATTATGGTTAGACTAATAGACAAAGTTCTTTACGTAAGAGGTTCACAAGGATTCTCAAAGGAAGTACCAATTGAAGGTACAAATGAAATGCAAATTGCTGATTTTAAATATAGAAATGGTGTTCTAACACTTCGTATAAAAAATCTATAAGCTTTTCGCAAGTTCTAATTTTTGTGGCAGATACTTGTCTGTAATATTTGTCAAACCATATTTTGAGAATGCTTCTAATTCTGCCTTACGTTTAATTTTTAGAAATACTTCTAATTCTTTTTTCCATATGCCTTCTTGGTATCTAGGATCTTTTTGTAAATCATAGCAACGCTTGATATCAGATTCAGTCATTGGTATAGTTGGTAATTTGTATTTGTCAATATCAGTTGCCCATACTCCCATCCATTTTGCATCTGGAACTGTAAGTTCTCTTAAATGGGCAGCGTTTGCAGAACCAGATTTTATGACCATAGCTATGTGCTCTCCATAAACATCACCATCAGTTAAAATTACTACAGGTAAACCCATTTCATCATGCAATCGTTTTAGCAAAGTTCGAGTTGAACGTGGAGCTTGTCCACCAGTGTTAAGAATTATAGATTTGAATTTTTTATCTACTTTTTCTTCAATAAACCTAGTGAATAATCCACCTTTTTCAATAGCAATTACAAGTTCTGCACTTGTATCCACCAACTCAGATGATGTTAAACTTGGACCTATTGCATAACCATCAGGATGATCAGACAAGTTCATCTTTTTACCTTCATATCCAGGAATAGTATACTCTATTGTCAAATCACCAAAAATGCTACTTCTTTCTTCAGGAAAAACATAAAATTCTTCTCTAGGTTTTGTCAAAACTGCTTCTAAATCAACAATTATGTTATCTGACTCTCCCTGATCTTCAAAATCAACTGCAAAGGCTTGTGATGAATAATAAACGTCTCTAAGTGTTGATGATTTTTTTTCTTGTGTTAATTTATTTGCAAAAAATGCAAGCCAAACTAATTGAGTAAATGAACGTAATTGTGAAGTGTTTTTAGAGCTTCTTAGTGCAGTGCCAGAACCAAGTATGTACTGCCTAAGTTTTTTGTCATAAATGATATTACTGATTGATCTGTTTGGAATTGCAATTTTAGGGAATTGACCATTTTCAAGATCATCATAAACCTGTGCACCATGTTTTTTTAGAATTTCAACCAAATCTTTACTTTTATCTTTTAATGCTTTACTCTGTTTTTTCTTCAATTGCATTCTCCTCTTTAATCATTTTCTGGTAACTTGGTTCTTTTTTCTTTCCTGCTAATTCTGTACAGAACTGTGCAATAAGTGGTAAGTATTTGGAATAAAGATTAGCACGTTTTTTTGCCATTTCGGCTTGACCTTTCTTTGACATGTAACTTGATAATTTTCTTGAAAGAAATTGTAAAGCTAATCTTAATTCTTTCTCAATTTCAGGACGATCTGCAACATTTTCTTTTCCAACTGTTTTGTATGGAACTCTTGTGGAACAAATATGCGATACAATTACCATAGATGCAGAATCACTTCTTACCTTATATCTTCCCCAATCAGTATCATTAACAACTTTTAGTACAACATCACTACCCTCATCATACAGTAATGGTATTCTATTTGCAAATCTGAAAACTTTCAAGCCATTTGATTTTATGTTTCCACCATATGCAATTCCCATCTCAATAATAAAGGGAAATCCAGAATATGCAGAAGCAGTACGCTGAACTACTGCCATAAAATCAGGTTCAAATCGTCTTTCAATTCCTTTCTCAAGTGGAGTCTCTCCAAGTGGAGCCAGACATGTAGGATCAGGTGATCTAAATCCTTCATAAGTCTGTAATGCATCACTTAATTTCACTAATTCCTGATCAGACATATTTCCAACTCTAGTTTCTGGTTTAAATTTTGCAAATTTACAAAATTCTGTTGCAGCAGTTGGACCCACCCTTTGAAATCTTTTTGTTAAAAAGTGAGTAAGAGATTCCCCCTGAACAGTATTTGCAAGTTGCTTATAGTAAGGATTTTCAGTTTCCATATCAACTGCAATTGTTTGAGAAGTACTGTAATCCCAATAAACCAATTTATTATTTCGAAGATCAACATCCTCTATTCTAACTCTTTGAAGTTTTTCAAAATCAGCTTCAAGAAATGACATTAAAGCTACCACTACACGTACAGGTCTTGTCAATGATTTCCATTTTTTATTAGCTTTTTTCATGATGTCATTGTAATTAAATTTCTTTTTTGACATACCAAGTTCTTTTCTAATTTTTTCAATCATTTTATCATCTACATTTGGTATTTGATAATGTGTGTCAACTAACATTCTACGAATTGTTTCAACATCAATTCCATATGGATGAGGCGCGATAATAGTTGGTGCAGGTGGCATTGTACGAATAATTGCTTTATGATTAAATTTTTCACCTTTAGGATCATCAAAAGTAATAGTTGCATATGGTGTGATTAAGGATGTTTGATATACATAATCACGAATCTTTGTTCCTGCTTTTGAATAATCACCATCTAAACAAATACTAACACTTAATCCTTTTTCAGAACTAGATTTTTCTTCTTTTTTTAATATAACTGGTTTATTTTTTTGTATATCTAAAAGCATTTCAAAATCATAACGAGTTTTCCCATCTTCATTACTCTTTACTTTAACAGCTTTGTTGGTTGTAATTTGTCCATAAAGTATTGCCATTGTTGCTCCTAAACCAAACATACCACGTGCTTGTTTTAGACCAAACTTTGAACCATACAAAACAGTTCCAAATGCAAGTGGTACATGTTTTGATGGTATTCCAGGACCATTATCCTTGACAGTTAACATATACTGTTTAGGGTCAGGTTTCTCAGGATCAACTGCTTTGATTGTCATGTGTATATTTGGTAAAATTCCACTATGATCACATGCATCAAGAGAGTTTTCTACAAATTCACGTACAGCAGTGTATAATGAGCGTGTAGGATTACTAAATCCTGCCAGATCACGATTACGATAAAAGAACTCACTAGGAGAGATTTGATTAAACTGCTCTTTAGAAGACATTCTGATCTTCCCATAACAAGGATTTGTCTGCTTTTTCTTTTCTTCTAGCAGATTCTAATTTAGTATAAACTGGTCCATGCATACTTCCATTTGATAATGATGTGATGGCATCAACTGCTAGTCGTAGTTGATTTGGCTCACCAATTATAGATACAGTTCTTCCGTAAACAGTTATGGAAGTGTTTGTTAAATTTTCCATGTTTAATCTTGCTTTTCCGCCTTCTCCAATAATTCTACCTTTAATTCTTTCAATTTGTTCTGGAGATTTTCCAACAAACTCACGTAAATCAATTACATGTAAACTGTTTTCACCTTTAAGTAATCTAAGTGCATTTTGTGGAGAAAAACCTCTGCCTATGGCTGCAACAATTTCTATTGCTTTAAAAGGTTGGACATCATCATTGATTTTTTCACATTTAATTAATACTTCGCCATCATCACTACTAATTTCTAATTCTACAGAACACAAATCCTCTATGTTTTTTTTGGTTTTACCAGATTTACCTATTAATACACCAATTCTTTCATCAGGAATTCTAATTAATTTTTCAAAGCTCATTTTTTATCCTCTTAAAAACATCGATTGGGTTTTCAACAGTTAATCCTCGCTTTACAAAGAAATTACTTATGTTATTAATGTCTCTTTTTAAGAAATCATCTGCTTGTGGATGTTCTAAAGTAACTGCTGATCCAAGATCAAATAATTTTAAGCCATTTTTTGTCTTAAATATGTTATATTCTGAAAAATCACCATGGACTAATTTTGCTTTACTGTATAAATCAGATATAATTTCGAGACTTTGATAATAATCACTTTCGATTACATTTGATTCAAGAAGATTTTTTTCAGGTTTTCCGTTATTCCCAACAAATTCCATAATTAATACATTTTTAGAAATATGTATTGGTTTTACAACATTAATACCACAATCATGACATTTAGAAATATTCATAAATTCTTTTTTGGCCCAAAGATATACTAAATTTTTTGTTCCTTTTTTTATTCTTTGAAATCTAGGATCACCTATTACATATTTAGAACGATTTTTAAAATTTGAAGTAGTGGTTAGATAGACCTTAAGTGCAAGATTCGATTTATCTGGTGCAACAGCCCAAAACAAGACTGATTCTTTCCCAGATTTTACCACCCCATTAACATATGAAATTATCTGTGACTTGATTAGATCATATAAAATGAAAACAGTGGTTTTATCTAAGACCTCATTTATGACTTTATTTTTCTTAAATCCATCATCCAAAGTTCGTTTTCTATTATTTTTAGATAAATCAGAATTTATTTTAGATTCAAGTTTCTTATCTATTATGTCAGACATTGAAATTATTTCATACTACCAAGTAAAATTCATTTCTAAAACTAAAAGTCCTTTGGAATATGACCATTATCTTTAAGCCAATCAGCTTGTGGAAGAGTAAATCTCCATATTATATCTCCACGTTCATCTGCTTTAAAATCCCAAGGAGCTATTACAACAATGTCATTATCACGAATCCAAATTCTGCGTTTAAGTTTTCCACGTATTCGTCCTCTACGAGTTATATCATCAGTACATTTGACAAGAACTTGATCACTTCCTAATAATTTAATTACTCGACCATAGAGTTCTCCTTCTTCAGCAAGCTTAATTTCTTTTAATGCACTTTCATTGAGTACTTTACGTTTTCCCATAATCTAAAGTATAAAATTTTGTATATAATTGTGATGGTTACATTTTAATTATAATTAGAAATGGTACTCCATCAATTATTTTTACTCCTTGTTTTGTACCAATACCTAAATTTAATGAAATTGCTATTGATTCATTCCCTACTAAATTGATATTATTTGCTTTTTTTAAAAGTTCTTCAGCTTCTTCTTTATCAACAAGTTCATTATGATAATAATTTTTAGTAATTTTCATTACTAATTTTCCATCTGATAGTGTTTTATCTAGTAATTCAGGATCACACATGTTTAACATCGAATTGTTATTACGATTAACAACTTTTACGGAGTATAACATTATGCATATTTGCCTTTAATTGTAGCTTTTGCTCCACATGCTTCACAAATTAAAAATGATATTCTATTGGCTTTTTCAATTTTTGTATCTGGACTATTACATGTTGGACATTCAACATAATCTTTCAAGTAAATTTTAAACAATCTAGTAAAATCATCAGGATCACGTTTACCTGCAAAAATAGCCTTATCACCAACACGTTCAGCAGGCACAGCGAATTCTTTAGAGAGATATTGTAAAATTATGTTTGTATCTCTACGTAGAGCTTTTGGAAAATCACTAAAATTTCTAAGTATGGTTTTTTTACCTTCCCATGTAACTTCTACTGTAGGTAATTCAAAACGATTATCTAATTTTACATTAGAAATATTTTTCTCAATTCGTTTTAGAAGCGATTCATAATCAGATTTTGTCATATATCATCTTCTAGAGATTCCCCTATATGGGTTTAGATATAAAAAATGTTCTAAGGTTTACCTATTCGGAAAACATTAGTTCCACATTCTGGACATGTTCCTTTTACTGCTGGGCGTCCATTTTTTAGTTCAGTAATTTGTGGATCTTTTATTTCTCTTTTTTCTCTACATTTTACACAATATGCTGTTGTCATTATATCAATCCACAAATCTTCTTATATTTAGAAAGTGTCTGTTCATAATTTTTAACTTTAGGCTAGATGGTTTTGATTTTTTTTATATGTAAAATATAAAATAATGGCAAAAAAGTACAATTAATTGGAATTTTTGTTATAATTAGCGATTAATAATTAGATGATTGTATTATAATGAATTAGTTTAATTTTATAGTAACAAAAAAACTACCATATCATGGCATCAAAAAAAGGTATTATTATAACAATAATAATTTTAGCTGCGATCACTGCTGCCAGTTTTATGATATGGCAAATGCCAACTAATCTGCAAATGTCAGTTGTTGTTTCAGATTTTAATTCGCATATAATTGGAATAGATGAACGTTACAAAATGATTTCTAATGCTAATGATGAAGCATTTGAACAAATGATAAATGGTGAAATATCGCCAGACGAATATATCTCAATTGCTGAAATTTCATCATCACAAATTAATTCGCAAATAATTGAACTTGTAGAGAGTAATGCAACAGATGAATGGATAGAAAGTTATTTGAATGATTTAGAATCTCTAAGGAGTTATAATTCATACATTAGAGAAACAATAGTTTTGGCTAATCTAATTAATGGTAATGCAGGAATTGATGAAAAATCGGATATACTAATAAAAATTGAACAGCTGAAACAAGAATCCAAGGAATATTCAAAACTATCAATATCATCTAGACCATGAATAGAATACTAAAAATACTATACTCAGTAGTTGGAAATCGTTAAATGGTAATTTTGTGATAAAATAGTCTATGCCAGTAAGTAAAAAACTGCAGAATGATATTGAAACTACTAGTGCCTCAAAATTACTAGTCATATGCATTGATAGAGACGATGATATTGGTAAGAAGGCTGGAATTGTTTCTCCAGTAGTTGGGCGAAATGCATGTCTTGAAGCCGCACAACGACTTGCACTTGAGGATCCTGAAGATGATGATTCAAATGCAATATTTGGTGCTGTAAAAACATATGAGGATTTGATCAGTAAGGGATACACAGCTGAAGTTGTTACTATTGCAGGTGATAAAAATAGAGGCGTTCAAGCAGATGAAAAAATTGTAATTCAAATAAAATCAGTTCTACAGAAATTTTCCGCAAACGGTGCAGTGATTGTATCAGATGGTGATGATGATGAAATGGTAATACCAGTAATTCAAAATGTCATACCAGTAGTTTCAGTACAAAGAGTTGTAATGCAAGTTAGTAAGACAATAGAACATTCGTACGCAGTTTTTGGTAAATTTTTGAAAATGGTTGTTTATGATACAAGATATTCTAAATTCTTTCTAGGTGTTCCTGGAATTCTACTTCTAATAGGTGGTATTGGTACCGTTGTAGGTTACACTGCAGAGATTTTTGCAGTATTAGTTAGTATTCTTGGCGGAGCTTTTCTTGTTAGAGCATTTGATATTGATAAGGCATGGAGTAATTGGGCAAAACCAACACCGACCGGATTTATTAGAATATTTACATTAGTTACTGGTTTAATTCTTATACTTGCTTCAGTGCCAGCAGGAATAACTACTATAGATGATTCGCTTATGTCATCTGGAATTGGATTTATTGAAGCATTATCAAATCAACAAGTAGTAGGAGAATTTCTTACTGGCATGTTACCATTCTTGTGGATGGGGCTTGGAACAATTGCTGCTGGAATGTTAGCAAGTAATTGGCTAAACAGAAAACTGAGACACATTAGTGATGTTCTTAGAATAATTGTTTTAGCAGCTTTGTATCCAACTGTAGCTCAATTTGCAACAATTTTAACAACAAACGAAAGTTCGTTCTCATTAATTCCACCATTATTAGTTGGTGCAGCAATAACACTGATATCAGCCACATTACTATTCCGTAGATATAGGAAAAAGGGTGGCGGTCAGATATTAACGGAATAAAAGACGTAGCACTTCATCTGTCAGGTCTTTATAGCATCTATACAAAAAGACTTGAAACTGAAATTCTAAGAGGCGATATGCCAAATCATGTAGCCATAATTTTAGATGGAAATAGAAGATGGGCAAAAAGAAATCTTGCCGTTAGTGAGGAAGGACATTTTCATGGGGCAGATGCAGTAGAAAACCTTCTTGATTGGTGTGAAGAGTTTGATATCAAGATAATAACGTTATATGTTTTATCAGCTGAAAATCTTGATAGAAAAAATGATGAATTAGAATATCTTTTTGAATTGATTGAAACAAGATTGGAAAAATTGTACAATGATCCTAGAATTCATAGAAATAAGATGAGAGTAAAAGCAATAGGGACGGTAAAACTACTACCAGACTCTATTCAAGATGTATTACAAAGACTAGATGATATAACTAAAGATTATGACAGTCATTTTTTGAATATTGCTATAGCATATGGAGGACAAAACGAACTTGTGGATGCTGTTAAAAAAATTGGAGATCAGATTGAACAAGGATCCTTAGAATCTAAAAATATTACAAAAGAAGTGATTGAATCAAATCTCTATACATCACATTTACCACAATCATCACCAGATATGATTTTAAGAACATCTGGTGAAAAAAGAATGAGTGGTTTTCTATTATGGCAAAGTGCGTATAGTGAATTAGTTTTTCTAGATATTTTTTGGCCAGAATTTAGAAAAATAGATTTGATGAGAGCCATTAGGACTTTTCAAAAAAGAAAGCGACGAACTGGGAAATAGATACACAATAAATACTAGACATTAAGAACATTTTAAATGCAAAAAGAAACATCTGCTGGTATAATTTTGTATAACGATAAACATGATGAAAGACAATTTTTACTATTAAAATATCCAGGTGGACACTGGGATTTTGTTAAAGGTAAAATGGAAAATGGTGAGGAACCAAAAGAAACAGCAAATAGAGAAACACAAGAAGAAACTGGAATAACTGATTCAGAAATAATTGAAGGATTTAAAGAGGAAATATCATATACATTTTTTATTCGTAAAGAACAAATTGAAAAAAAAGTGATTTTCTATCTTGGAAAAACAAATACAGATGAAATTATAATTTCACACGAACATCTTGATTTTGTTTGGTTAAACTTTGAAGATGCAATGATGAAAATAACATTTGAAAATGCTAAAAATATTTTAATAAAAGCCAATAATTTACTACAAGATCGAATCTAATGCAAGTTGTTTTGCAGTTTTTTTAGGATTTTTAGAATTTAGAATAGTTCTACCTACTATTAAAAAATTAGATCCAAGTTTTCTCGCCTTTGATGCATTTCCACCTTGAACCCCCACACCTGGAGAATAAATATCGACTTTGTTTTTAGTTTTTTCTTTACAGAACTCTATAATTTTAGGAAAAGTTGCGCCTACAATTATCCCATCTGTCTTATTTTTTATTGCCCACTCTAAAAATAATTTATATAATGAAATTTTTTTGTTTTTTTGAATTATATCAAGCTCATAAGATATTCTTGCTTCTGGCGCACTCATATGACAAAGTGAAATAATTCCTTTATTCTGTTTATGAGAATTTTCAACTAAATTTTTTAAACTTTTTGGACCCATAATTGGATTTACAATTACGGCATCAAAGTTGAGTTCCCATAAATTTTGCGTAGTAATTATATTTGTATTTCCAATATCATTTAGTTTTATGTCTGCAATACATTGTAATCCATAATCATGTGCAGTTTTATTTATTTTTGATATCTCTTTTTTTCCAAGATGCAATAAAAGATGGAAGTTAATTTTTATTGCACAAATAGAATCATGAAGTGTTTTTATATTTCTAATAGTTTTTTCTTCAAGTTTTGGAGTTTTATTATTATAATCATTTGCAAGAATGACTGAGCTTTCTTTAGCAGCGCTGTTTATACGATCACTGAATTTGGCCATAATCGACCATTGGATGTGCTTCTTTTAACTTTATAATTTTGATGTATGAATAACCATGATCTCCAGTATGTTCTACAAATTCTGGTTCAGAATCTTTTGTTGTCACATATTTTAAGAATGGTTTTGTTGGTTCAGTGTCTAACGTTACATGGCAAAAATAAGAAGGACCTTCTTCATTAAAATTCAAAAAAACTCCTAAAAACCATCGCTCCATATGTGGAAATGCAAATAATGGAAATGGTGCCTCTTCAAAGCCATAACTTAATTTAGCTAGACTGGATACATCCTCAAGTTCAATTGGATGATATTTTTCTTGAGATATTGTATCATCAGGTTTTAATGATGAAGGAAGTGATTTAATCTTAA
>CAYVQV010000026.1:0-11480 GCA_964454035.1 uncultured Candidatus Nitrosopelagicus sp.
GACCAGTAGCATTTGCAACTGAGATTGTTCCATTCATTACTCCTTTGTTATGTGTAACAGCTCTAAACGTGTCATTATTTGCAAATTGAAATGCAGAAATCATATCATCAACAATTTTTTCGCCACCAACACTATCTTTATCAAAAACTGCAGTTGCTGTAACCATTCTTTTTGTTGAATAATTTGAAAGTATTCGTAACAATACTCTTCCACCACTTACTTTTTCAATTAATGGAGCAATTGCTTCACACATTGTATTTGTAACATTAGCACCCATAGCATCTCCTACATCAATTAATAATTCAACAATTAGCATTGAATTAGAGTCAGTTTTTACCTCTTTGCAGGTAATCTCTTTTACACCTTTACCAAGTTTTGAAAGTGTCTCACTTTTTGAATTTGCTAATTCAATGATTTCAGATGATATAGAAATAATTTTTGGGATTGTTTCCTGTACGTCTACATCAACAATTTGGATTTGACCTATACTGTAATTACCTTCTGCAGTTGCTTTGAATCCACCATGAATTCTAGCAATTTTTGCAGCTTTTGATGATGCCGCAACTACTGATGGCTCTTCAATGACCATTGGAATAAGATAGTCTTTTTCATTAATTTGAAAATTAGTGGCAATACCGATTGGTAATGAAAATGTACCAATAGCATTTTCAATCATTTTATCAGCATGTGAATAATCAATTCCACCAGTTGCATTTTCTAAAATCTCAAGTTCTTGTTCTGTTAAATTTGCAAAATTTCCTACAACAGATAATCTTTCTTTCAAACTTTTTTCAAAGAATTTTGGTATTGATGAGTTTGGCATATTATTTCATTATCCTCAATAGTTTATCATCATCATCGCTTGGAAATGCTTTTCCATCAGTATTTGATGTAATCACATACAAATAGCCATCAGGACCTTGAGCAACATCACGAATTCGCCCTACACCACTTAAGATACTGCCATCCAAGTTCATACCATTTTCATCAATCTCTACTTTGTAAAGATTTGACGCTTTTTGAGAAGCTAGTATCATATAGTTTTCTAAAGATAATTTATCACCTGAATAAAAAATTATTCCTCCTGGTTCTAAACTTGGATCAAAACATTTTACAGGATTTTCAAATTCTACATTGTTACTATAGCATTGAACATTAGGCCAACCATAGTTCTTTCCAGGAATAATTATATTGATTTCATCATTTTTTGAAGGACCAAGTTCAGTTACATAGAAAGTTTCTGTCATGTCCCATGCCATTCCTTTTGGATTTCTATGTCCATATGAATAAACTGGGGAATCTTCAAATGGATTATCGTCAGGAATAGAACCGTCATCATTTAATCTTAAAATTTTTCCTTCTAGTGATTGTAAATTTTGTGATTCATGTGAAAAATCAGAAACAGAACCAGTACCAATATAAAGTTTGGAATCTGGACCAAATTTGATTATACCTCCATTACTAAACGATGAGCCAGGAATTTTATCAAGTATGGTTGTTGCGTTAATAATTTTATTATTTGATTCTTTAATCTGAATTACTTTATTCCATAATTCTCCATCTTCACTGTAAGTATAATATGCATATAGAAAATTATTTTCTACAAAATTAGGATGTAATGCTATACCTAATAATCCACCATCAAATACATCAGCAGTTCTCAATGTTACTAATGGTTCGTCTAATAATTTTTCAGAATCAATCACTCTAATAGTACCAACTTTTTCACTGATGAATATCCTATCATCTGCAAAATCAATGGACCAAGGTTTTTCAAGATTTATAGCTAAAATTTCAACAAACTTATTTTCTGCATTATTTAGAATTGGTTCTGGTATAGGGGGTGGATTAGACGGAGATGTGAGTATTACTGCAGATACAATCAATGCTGCAATAATTCCACCAATTCTAATTTTTTTATTCATAATCAAAATTCTACTTGAATATTATTATTAATTTTCTAATTTGAAAAGCGTATATAGCGCATAATGAAATTTTTGACAGCGGGGTGGGGAAGTCAGGTCATCCCGTCGGGCTCATAACCCGAAAACCAGTAGTTCAAATCTACTCCCCGCTACTTAATTCAAAAACTGGTGATCCATTGAATTTTTTTGGAAAACTGATTTTTTTGATTTATTGTACGTAATCTCTGCTTTGGTCTAGTAAGATGACGATGTGCAGAAATTGTTGGAATATACAATGTTTTAGAAATTAGACGTGGTAATTTGATGATTTTTTTACTAGATGATTTACTGCCACATTTAATACATTGATAACCTTGATTTTTTCCTTTTGATTTCATTCTTTTTTTACATTTTTTACATGGAGGATTTATTGATTGATACTTTGTTTTTAATTTTAATACATTAATGAATTCTATGTTTACAAGTCTTTGAAAAGTTTTTGTTGCTTTTCTAACACCACCACCAATCTGAATTTTATCTCCAACAATTAAATTCATTGCAATATCAGTAATTTTTGTTGGTTTGTAAACAGCACATCTAAAAATATGATTTTTGGAACGTATAGAAAAAAATACGTGTCCACCTTTAATTACAATAGGAATTGTTTCTACAATACCAGTAATTGTACCTGATGTATATGGTGCAAAATTTTTAAAATCAATTTGATTTTTCAAATGATCACCTGTACCTTGATTTGATTTGAAAATTAAATAACCATCTAATTTTTCTTTTATGTTAATCAATTTTGATGCTGAAATTAATGATGAAGGATTTTCACCTCTGATTCCATAAAATACTGGATCAGGTCCATGCGGAGAAATTAAGATTTTTTCTTTTTCCTTATCATAATTGTTAAACGTATATGGAAATGTTTTTTCTTGCATTTCTTTTACTTGTCTATTATCAATTTTTCGCTTAGTTCCAAACTTAGATTTTTCTCTATAACTTAGTAATTCATAAGTTTGATCAAAAAACTTGTAGCCAATAGCACCAATAGCACCAACTAAACCTTGACCGTTTCCTAAATAAAATGAATCTAGATTATATTTTGAAACAAATTTTTTGGCATCATTTCTATGAATTAATTTCCATAATGCTTTTGAACTGAACTGTTCAAATTCATAAGGTATTTTTTGGTTATCAAAAAAAACTAATCCTGGGTTTGCTCCATTTTTTGTATCTGAATATTTTTTAACTAAATTTTTAATCATTAGTTTAATTTTTTGTGGATGATTAGTTGAAATTGCTAGACCAACTGCTCCATTTCCACGTGTTTTCCAAGGAATATTTGGATTAAATCTAATCAAATTAGGAAAATCCAAAAATGTTACTTTTTCTTTTTTTAGAAGATTTACCATCTTGTAAGCTAAATAGGTTGTGCACATTCCTTTTGGAGAATCTGTATCATCAAATCCAACGTACATTGTATGAGATTTCATATTATTGATGAAAGGAATTTCAATTTTAGTCATTTGATGACCGTTAGTTTAGTTTAAATTAAAAATCTAAGTTTTTATTGTAAATGATAGTAATTGATGAAAAGAAAATATTTGAAGTGATATCAGAGAAAAAACCTATTTCAGTAGCACTTAATGGTCCAGATGGAATATTACCCAAAGTTCAGGAAACAGCATCAAATATAATGAAAAAATTTGGAATACCTGCTTTTATTTTGGCAGATACAACATGGGGAACATGTGATCTCAATTCAAACGGAGCCAAAGTACTTGGTGCCGAAATCTTATTCAATATTGGTCATACAAACAAACTTGAAACATTTGAAAATAATGTAGTTATGATTGATGCTTTTGATGATGTTCCATTTGATAGTGTTCTTCCTAAATGCATTCAAAAATTAAAAGGTAAAACAATTTCATTAATTACTGATAGTCAACACCTACACGAAATAAATAATGTAAAAAACTATCTTGAAAAAAATGGAATTATAGTAAAGATAGGAAAGGGGAAAGGACAATTAAATGATGGACAAGTCTTCGGTTGTGAATTTTATCCTGCAATGGAAACTAAAGAAACTGTTGATGCAAATCTATTTCTTGGACAAAGTAATTTTCATGCAGCTGGAATTGCACTATCTACAAAGAAACCAACATATGTTTTAGATCCTTATTTTAATGAAGTAAGAGATGTTAGTAAATTTGCACAAACTTTAGAAAAAAAAGCAACTCTAACAATTTTCAAAGCAGCAGAAGCACAAACATTTGGAATAATTGTTGGCTTAAAGGAAGGTCAATTTGCACAATTAACAGCCTTAAAATTTAAAAAAGAATTAGAATTAGAAGGAAAATCTGTTCAACTATTTGCACTTACAGATATAACAAATGATAGATTGAAAAATTTTGTAGGAATTGATGCATTCATTCAAGTTGCATGTCCTAGAATATCTACAGATAATCAATTTGATAAACCAGTTTTATCTACACCACAAGCAACTGCACTATTGAAATTATTACGTAATGAAGAACTTGATGACTATTTTGAGATACCACACTGGCTTTAATAAAAAACAAATAATAGTCATATCAATAGAAATTAGTTAATGACAGAAGAATTGAAATTGCCAGGAGACAAAATTGCAATGATAGAAGAATTTCTTCCAGGTGATAATACATTTGAGGATGGACATTCAATAAGATCTGCTTCAGTTGGAACTGTTGAATTAAATAAATCAGAACAACTAGTCTCAATACAAAAGAAGAAATCTATCTCAATACCAAACATAGGCGATATAATAATTGGAACTGTTGAAGCAAGTCTAGGTTCAATGATTGCTGTATCAATAGAATATGTGAATAATATCAGAACAGCGTCAAATGTTGAATGTATTTGTTCAATTAGACACCTACGAAAAAAAAATGCAGCATTGGTAAAGGATATTGTTAAATTAAAAATTCTTAATCACGTTAATGGGACAATTCATGCAGGAATTGATGAACATGATCTAGGAGTTTTATTTACAAAATGTAGAAAATGTTTTGGAGTAGTAGTTAAAGTTCGTGATGCTGTCAAATGTAGTGAATGTGGTTGGATAGATGATCGTAAACTATCGTCTGATTTTGAAAAAGCTGATTTTCTAAAATTTGATGAACATAAATGAAAAAAGTTTCATTTCAAGGAGAAAATGGGGCGTATAGTGAAAGTGCAACAAAAACATTTTTTCAAGAAGATATAACAACTGTATCTTGTTTAACTTTCAAACAAGTTCTAAATAATACTGAAGCAGGAATCACAGATTATTCAATTTTACCAGTTGAGAATTCTATTGAAGGTAATGTTGGTGAAAGTTATGATGCATTATATTCATCTAATCTACACGTAATTGGAGAAATATATCATAAAATAGAACACTGTCTTATTGGAACTGGTAACTTAGAAAATATTGAGGAAGTATACTCACATCCACAAGCATTAGGACAATGTAGAAATTTCTTACAGAAAAATAATTACAAAACAATTCCAACTTATGATACTGCTGGAAGTGTAAAAATTATCAAAGATATGAATCAGAATAATATTGCATCCATAGCAAGCAAAAATGCTGCTAAGATATACAATATACCAATAATTAAAGAAAATATAGAAAATGAATCAAATAACTATACAAGATTTTTAATATTATCAAAAGAAAAAACAGATCCTACAAATAACGATAAAACATCAATTATTTTTTCTATAAAACATGAACCTGGAACATTATTCAAAATAATTAAAAGATTCTCTGATTATAGTATAAACTTGACAAAAATAGAATCAAGACCTAAAATTGGCACAACATGGGAATACAATTTCTATGTAGATTGTATTGGACATGAATCTAATGAAGATATTAGTAAAATTCTATCAGAATTAAAAGATGATACATTATTTCTAAAAGTAATTGGTTCTTATCCTATTGCAGAATTAAATTAAAATCCTTTAGGTTTCTTTGCACTAAATCCTGCACTGAAACCGATTACTACAATTCCTGCAACAATTACTAAAATTGAGTAAGTAAAAAACAATGGATCGCGTTCTAATTCAAATTTATAATCTTCAGTAAACTCAGAATCACCAGTATTTTGTATTATAATAGTTATTTCACCAGATGTAGTAGAAGTCCATGAGAAGCTTGCTTTATCCTTAAAACTTTGATCTATATCATTAGTTGAATCTGGTGTTATGATTTTAATATCAAATGAATCTCCAGTGACAGTTAAAGATTGAGATGAATTTTCTGGTGCATTAAACTGAATTTTATCCATATCACCAATTCCAAATGTTACCGAATCTTCTTGTATTTCATTTGGAGTATTTAGCGAACCAATCATTGAAGATGCACCAAGAATTGAGATTATACTTCCGATTATAAGACCTACTATGGTAAATTTACTTAACATAAAAAAACTGTATTCTAAAACAATAAAAAACTAACTACATCAAATCTACGTCATGTGGCTTACTTTCAGCAAAACCTGCCCCAGACATTTTGATAAATTCTGCATTTTCTTGCATTTGTGATATAGTATGTCCACCACAATAACTAAGTCCAGAACGAATTCCACCAGTAATTTGTTTTAGTATGTCTGTAACTGTACCTTTGTAAGGAACAAATCCATCTACACCTTCTGCAACATAATCATTAAGATCATCAGCTAAATCTACTAAACCTGTTTCTTTCGATTTTCTTCCTCTTGCAGCAGCTAGAGATGCCATACCTCTGTAAATTTTATAGCGATTACCATTTTTACTTATTGTAGATCCTGGACTTTCATCTGTACCACTTAGCATGCTTCCTAACATCACTGTAGATGCACCTCCTGCAAGAGCTTTTGTAGCATCTCCAGATGTTCTAGTTCCACCATCAGAAATTATAGGAATATCATATTTTTTTGCAATTTCTGCACAATCCATTACTGCAGTCAATTGTGGTACACCAGAACCAGTAATTACTCTTGTAATACAAATTGATCCTGAACCAACCCCAACTTTCACTGCATCAACTCCAGCTTTGATGAGATCTTCAGTACCTTGTGCAGTAGCTACATTACCTGCAATTAATTCACAATTAGGAAAAGCTTTCTTAATATTTTTGACCGTGGTAATTGCATTTTCACTATGTCCATGAGCTATATCAACTACAATGACATCAGTATTTGCTTCAAGAAGAGCTTCTGTTCTTTCCAAAAAATCTCCCTTAACACCAACTGCAGCACCGACTAATGGTCTTCCTTTTTTATCTTTAGATGCATCAGGATAATTCTCAGTATTCAAAATGTCTTGACTGCTAAACAAACCATGAATATTTCTATCATCGTCAATAAGAGGTAGCTTTTCAATTCTATTGTTTTTGAGAATTTCTTTTGCTTCACTCACAGTTGTATTGGGTTTTGAGGTAACAACATCTTTTGTCATTAATTCATTTACTAATTTATCAGAATTAGGAGATTCAAAAAGAACATCTCTCTCAGTTAATATACCAACTAATTTAGATTCAGAATTTACTACTAACAAGCCAGAAACTTCTTTATCATTCATAATTTCAAATGCAGTAGAAATACTTTGATTATCATTAATCTGATATGGGTTTTCAATCATAACACTTCCAGAACGTTTTACTTTTAGAACTTGATTTGCTTGTTCTTCAATTGTTAAAAAGCGATGAATAATTCCAATTCCACCTTCTCTAGCCATAGTTACTGCCATGGTTGATTCAGTAACAGTATCCATATTTGCGCTGATCAAAGGTATGTTTAGAGAAATGTTTTTTGATAATCTAGTTGATAAATCAGTTTCTGATCTACTAGTAATGCTAGAAAATTTAGGAACAAGGAGCACGTCGTCAAATGTTATTCCTTCTCTAATGCTCAAATGAACCTCATACCAGAGAAAGAAAAACCGTTATAAGCCTTTCTTACTGTTTTGTAGTAATTTTTTTGAGATTTTCAAAATATCTTTTGTTGCTTCAACATTATGCGTGCGTATTATATCTGCACCATACATTACAGAGATCAATTCTGCAGCCAATGATCCAAATAATCGATCATTGGAATCATTTTTGTGTAAAAGATTTCCTATAAACGATTTATTTGAAACTGAAATAAGTAAAGGAAAACCACCTTTAATAAAACGTAGATTTTGTATTACTGATACATCTCTATTAACCCAATTAGATCGAATTCTTGTAAATGGTAATCCTGTACCAGATTCTCTAAAAAAACCAATTGCAGGATCCACTACAATTTTATTTTTAGGAATTTGTATTTTTCTTGCAATTTTTATGCTTTCTTGAATTAATTTTTTTGTTTCATTAGCGTGATTGTTGCCTATAATTTTTTTGCTGTAAGCACATAAAATTAATGAAGGTTGAAATCTTTCTAATATTTTTGGCATGTTCTGATCAAATTTTAAACCTGAAACATCATTGATTATTTCTACACCTAATTCTAAAGAAGATTCAGCAACAGTTGCTCTACATGTATCAATAGAAATTGGAAGGTTTGTTATGTTCTGTATTATTTTAATGGCTTTAGAAATTCTAATTGACTCTTGTTTTTCAGAGATAGTAGTTTTGAGATAAGGTGCAGTTGACATTCCTCCAATGTCAATAATATCTGCTCCTTCATCTTCCATTTTTTTTACAGTTTTAGAAATTTCAGATTTAGTAGTCTTGATGGAATTTTTGTAAAATGACTCAGGACTTAAATTGATAATTCCCATTATTTTTGTTGTTTCCTTATTTCCAACTGTTAATTTTCCTAATTTTGCCATATCATTTATGAAAAGGACATCCAATTTGAGTTTATGACAATAACTGGATGGAAAACCAGATATCGCGAGATAAGAAATGAATTTGGATATAATGAATATGATGATCTTAGATCTGCTAAGAAATTAAATCGACAGATTGATAAAAAATATCCCACATCTAATATAAAAAAAATCATTTCAGGGAAAATAATTTTCATAATTGGTGCAGGACCTTCCTTAACTAGATCAATATCAACTATTAAGAAATACAAAAATGTTACAAAAATCGTTGCTGATGGCGCGGTTCAAGCATTAATTGAACATAACATTAAACCTGATATTTTAGTAACAGATCTTGATGGCGATATACCAAGTATCAAGAAAATTGGTAGATCAAAAATTCCAATCATTGTTCATGCACATGGAAATAATTATGAAAAGTTAGAATTAGTTACAGAATTTCAAAATAAGATTGGTACAACTCAAACTGATAAATTTGGAAAATTGGAAAATTTTGGTGGATTTACAGATGGAGATAGATGCGTATTTTTGGCTGAAACCTATAAACCAAAAAAAATTATCTTGTTTGGAATGGATTTTGGTAATAAAATTGGAAAATATTCAAAAAAGAAAGTGATAGATAAAAAAACTAAATTAAAAAAACTAGAATATGGTAAAAAACTATTAGAATGGATTGCTAGAAAATCTAGCTCTGAACTTTATACTACTACAAAACCAATTAGAGGATTCAAAAAGATTAGTATGACTGACCTTGAGTATATTGTAAACAATTAGAATGCGTTTTAATACCGAATGTGTTTTCTAACAATTATGCAATATACTGAAGAACAAATTCGTGATATGGTTAAACTAAAAGAAACAATTATTGAAAAATTATCTAAATATGAAGAAGAAATTGGATTTTTACAAAAAACCTTAGATATTCTAGATGTCACATTGAAAAATTCAAGTTTTACCAAAGCATCTGATCTACCAAAAAATAATTTTGTGGAAAAACTAGACGAAACAAACTTACAGGAAACCGATCAAATAATTCAAATTAAAAAAAACAAAGATGGTAAGATTATTGCTAATGCAACTGTAACACCTGAACAAGTATCAATAGTTCTAGAAGATAATATTGGATTAACAGAGGAAATTGCACCATTAAGATCATTTTTTGTTGAAAGGATTATTGGTGGAATGAAAAAAAGTGATGATAAATTAGTTGAAAATGGTGAAATAAATGAAGAATCTGTTATTAATTGCATTATAAACAAGAATGGAAGTTCAATAAGAGAAATAATTATCAAGAATTACCGTGAAAAAAATAGAGTAGATGAGATTATCAGTACTGCTACATGGTCATTAACACGAATGATAGAAAATTCTACCAAGTGATAATATGGATAAAATTGTTGTTTTAGATTTTGGTTCTCAGTATAGTCATTTGATTTGTAGAAGAATTAGAGAATTATCAGTTTATGCAGAATTAGTCCCCTATGATATTTCTATTGAAGAATTAAAAAAGAAAGAACCTACAGGAATAATTTTTTCTGGTGGACCGTCAAGTGTTTATAATTCAGATGCACCACATCCAGAAAATGAAATATTTGATTTCAAATTACCAATATTAGGAATTTGTTACGGTCACCAACTTATTGTAAATAAATTTGGTGGAAAAGTAAAACAAGCAAACAAGGAATATGGTTCATCACTGTTGATGACGGATAAAAATTCTGAATTACTAGATGGAATAGGTGATTCAATTAGAGCATGGATGAGTCATGGTGATGAGGCAGAAAAAATTCCAGATGGATTTGAAATAATAGGACATACAGATAGTGCACGTGCTGCAGCAATATCAAATAAAGATGGAACAGTATTTGGTATTCAATTTCATCCTGAAGTTATTCATACTGAACAGGGAACAGAAATTTTGAAGAATTTTGTTTTAAAAATTTGTAAAGCAAAACAAGATTGGACAATGGAAGGATTTATTGAAAAAACTGTTAATGAATTAGCAAAG
Source organism: uncultured Candidatus Nitrosopelagicus sp. (assembly GCA_964454035.1). GTDB lineage: Archaea > Thermoproteota > Nitrososphaeria > Nitrososphaerales > Nitrosopumilaceae > Nitrosopelagicus. The sequence goes on from CAYVQV010000026.1 coordinate 10,738, forward strand.
ATTGATGGAAATGTTTTATGTGGTGTTAGTGGTGGAATAGATTCTACAGTAGCTGCATTATTGATTCATAAAGCAATAGGAGATAGGTTAACGGGAGTTTTTGTTGATAATGGTTTATTACGATTGAATGAATCAGAAGAAATTCAAGAAATGTTTATGGAAAATTTTTCATTAAATTTTCATAAAATAGAAGCACAAGAAAAATTTCTTTCTAAATTAAGAGGAATTACTGATCCTGAGGATAAAAGAAAAATTGTTGGTGAAGAATTTATCAATATTTTTACAAATTTTGCTGAAAAAAATGGTCCATTCAAATGGCTTGCACAAGGAACGCTTTATCCTGATGTAATTGAAAGTGGAGTTTCAAAAGGTCCAGCATCTGTAATAAAATCACATCATAATGTTGGAGGATTACCAGATTGGTTAAATCTAGAAATTTTAGAACCGTTGAGAGAGTTATACAAAGATGAAGTTAGAGAAATTGCAAGAATTATTGGTGTTCCGGAAAAATTAGTAAAACGACATCCATTTCCTGGACCAGGTTTAGCTGTAAGAGTAATAGGGGAAGTAACACCAACAAAATTATCAATTTCGAGAAAGGCTAGTAAGATTACAGAAGAAGAATTATGGGAAGCAGGATTATACAATAATGTTTGGCAAGCATATGCTGCTGTAGGAGATGATAAAGCTGTTGGAGTTGTTGGTGATGAAAGAAAATATGGAAGAATTGTAACTGTACGAAT
>CAYVQV010000027.1:0-11321 GCA_964454035.1 uncultured Candidatus Nitrosopelagicus sp.
TTACATTAAGTCCATGCATGTCATTGATAAAAGGTCTTAGTACATCATTAGGTGACATGATGCCAAGTGCTGCAGCATCAATGCAAGATCTTTCAAACATGTTAGGTGACATAGTTACAGGATCATCAGTTACACATGATGGCTCAATTGGAATTACAGAACCACAAAACTCAGATGCAGTATCTATACTTGAAGAAGCACAGAATATTGTTGAAGGCAATATAAGAAATAATATGCCAGAACCACCGGTAACAAATACAACTATAGATTCAATTCTTGCAGAAAAAGAAAAAACTATTTAGATTTTTTTTTACTTATTTCAATTAATTTTTTCTTTATACGTGATATTGTAGGATAGCTGTAACCACGACGTCTATAATTTGTAATCATCATTTTCCAATTTTTTAGTCTCCATACTGCTTGTTCAGATGTTACAGAATGAATCTCTTTTTGAACTATGCTTTTTCTGCCTACTTTTAATACTCCAGCATCTTTTGCGACCCATCTATTTTTTGCAAATTTTAAACCGATCAAAATTTCTTTAGTTGGAATTTGATTAAAATATGTTCTAATTTCTTTAATTTCTGATTCAGAAAACTGTCCACTGATAGAAAATGAATTTACTTTATTCATAAAAAACACTAGTAATTGTGAAATAATAAAATCATGCTAAATTTGATTCAACAATTCACATTGTGAATTAGCAGCCAATAAAGCTAAAAAATGAATGATTACAGGCTGTATTATAAACACCAAAACCAAATATTATAATCGCACATATGGCAAGAGGTATAATTACAGCTTTTTCTTTGTAACCCAATAACAAAACTAATAGCAAAATGTTAAATTAACCATTCGAATCATTTTTGATTACAATGATGCCATCACAGCAAGGATATGATCGAGCAATAACGGTTTTTTCTCCAGATGGACGACTATACCAAGTAGAATATGCTATTGAAACTGTAAAAAGAGGTGCATTAGCAGTTGGTATCAAAACAAAGCAAGGAGTGATTATTGCAGTTGAAGAAAAACCACGAAGATTGCAGATCTCAACAACACCTCAAAAAATATTCCAAGTGGACTATCATATTGGTGCAGCAGCTGCAGGATATATTCCAGATGCACGTGCACAAGTAGATAATGCTAGATTCTTTTCACAAAGTAACAAACTTGTCTATGATGAAGCAGTAGAAGTACAAACAGTTGCAAAACATTTAGCAGATCAATGTCAACAATATACACAATATGCAGGAGCTAGACCACTAGGTGTATCGCTAATAATTGGGGGTGTAGATAGTTCTGGTACATCATTATACTTAACTGACCCAAGTGGTGCATATGTCTTGTATGATGCTGTTGCAATTGGTGCCAATTCAGATATAGCAACAGAATTTCTTGAGAAAAATTATTCTGATGATCTAACACTTGACGATGCAAAATTATTAGCAGTTGCAGTGATCAATCTTGTTAGTGATGTAAAAGAAGGCTCAGAGCATATTAAGATATCACAAATAAATTCAGAAACTAAAATATTTGAATTCATTGAAGATGCAGAAATAAAAAAACTATTAGATAATTCAAAGTCAAAATATCCATCAGATAACAAATAATTCTATAATTTAAAATAAAATTTAAAATGAAATTATCTATTGCAATACCTGATTCATCATTAAAAGATGAAAAAAAACATGAAAACAAGACAAGAAAAATTTTTCAAATTGCACGAGCCGCAGGTATATTTCAAATAAATAATATAATAATTTACAAAGATGGAAAGGAGTTTGAAAGTGATTCAAAACTATTATCTACAATTTTACGATATTTAGAAACACCACAGCATTTTAGAAAACGATTGTATCCTAAATCAGGTTTACTACAGTTTGTGGGTGCGTTATCTCCATTAAAAATACCAAATCAAATTCTAACATCAGATCCTAGAAAAATCAAAAAAAATGATATACGAGAAGGAGTGATTATTGCCTCTAATGGAAAAAAATTTTTAGACATAGGAACTGATCATTCGATACCATATCATGGAAAAAAAGAAATAGGAAAAAGAATTATTGTAAAAATTAAGGATGGATTTCCAAATTTTACAGTATATGAAATAGAAAAAAATCAATTGCCAAATTTTTGGAGTTATAATGTTAAACATGGAGGTAATCTATTTTCACTTCTTACTGAATGGAGAGGTCCAAAAATACTTACAAGTAGAAAATCAAAAAAAATCAATGATGAGTCTATGAAAAAAATCCTTACTTCGAAAGAAGAGATTTTGATAGTTTTTGGTACAACTGATAAAGGAATACATGAGATGTTAAACAAAAAGATCAGTACTATTCAAAATTTTAAAACGTGGAACTTCTTTCCAGATCAAGGAACAGAAACAGTAAGACTGGAAGAAGCAATTTTAGGATGTCTTGCAATTTTAAATTCCAAGAATTATTCCGAATAAATTAAATTTAAAAAAAAATATAAGAAATACATGAAGAATCAAAAAAATTTTCTGATTTTGGCTATTTTGTTAGGATTAGCTGGGATTGTAATAGGTTCTGCAACTATTTTTTCAATGGTTACAAAGTTTCCCATACAATAAGCAATTTTTACAGAAATCAGGCTGATTTTTTGGAAAAATCTGTTAATTTATTAAACGGTTAACGACTTTTTTCGATTATCGATGGGACATAGAAAACATAGTCAACCTAGAAGAGGAAGTATGGCATATTCACCTAGAGGACGTGCCAAAAGTATGGAAGCACGTATTCGTGGCTGGGCTGATATTAAATCAGATGAGCCAAGATTACTAGCACACGCAGGTTTCAAAGCTGGATGTATTCAAATTGTAAGCATTGATGATCATGAACATACACCTAATCATGGAAAACAATTAGTAACACTTGGAACTGTGATTGTAACACCACCATTTGTTGTAATTGGAATTAGAGGTTATAGTAAAGATGCAAATGGATTACACGCTTCATTTGATGTATATGCAAAAGACACACCAAAAAATGTGGAAAAAGCATTTAAAATAAAAGTAAATGACGAAGGTATTGAAAATGCAGAAAAGTCACTTAAAAAAATCAAACAAATTTTTGCAATAGTAACAATTACACCAAGATTAGTAGGATTAGAACAGAAAAAACCATATGTGTTTGAAATTGCAGTTAAAGGTGGAGATATACAAAAACAATTTACATTTGTGAAGGAACTATTAGGTAAAGAAATTAAAATTGATCAAGTGTTTGAGAGTGGTTCAATAGTAGATGCCGCAGCTATAACAAAAGGAAAAGGATGGCAAGGTGTTATCTATAGATGGGGTGCAAAAAGAAAACAACATAAATCAAGAAAAACTGTTAGAGAAATTGGTTCATTAGGTCCTATATCACCACAAAATGTAATGTATACAGTTCCAAGAGCAGGACAAACTGGTTTTCATCAGAGAATTGAATATGATAAACGTATAATGATAATGAGTAACACCGAAAAAAATGAATTTAAAATTAATCCAGATGGAGGTTACAAGCATTTTGGTAACGTAAGTGGGGATTTTATTGTTGTAAAGGGCTCAGTTCCAGGTACATACAGAAGACTGATAAAATTAAGACATCAAATTCGTAATGAACCAAAAAAAATTATCAAGCCAAATATTCTAGAGGTAGTATTACCATAATGAAAACAATAACACTATCATTGGATGGGAAAAAAGAAGGGGAAATAGAACTACCACCTATTTTTGAAACCGATATTAGAAGAGATGTAATTCACAAAGCGTATATTAATTTGGAGTCACATGGGTTTCAAAAACACTCAACACATCCTACTGCCGGACAAGATGTTGTTGCAGATTCAAATGATCCACCAACTGGAAGAGGCATAGCAAGAATTGCTAGAATGAAAGGTGGTGGTGGTGGTAGACAAGGCCAAGCTGGTGAAGTTGCTTCTATTAGAGGTGGAAGACAGGCTCACCCACCAAAAGCAGAAAAAGTAATTTTCAAAAAAATTAACAAAAAAGAAAACAAACTTGCACTATGTTCTGCAATTGCTGCAACTAAGTCAAAGGAGCTTATTATACAAAGAGGACATAAAATTGAAAATATTGATTCATTTCCATTAGTTGTAACTGATGATATAGAATCAATAACACAAACTAGTAAAATGATGAAAATTCTAGAAGACTTGAATCTAATTCAAGACGTTGAAAGATTAAAAAATAGAAAAAGGCGTTCAGGTAAAGTGGTACTTCGTGGAAGACCAACAAAAACAGGTAAAAGTGTATTATTTGTTTTATCAAATTCAGAAATTACCAAAAAAGCATGTAATTCAATACCAGGTGTTGATGTATGCTCAGTAAAGAGTCTAAGCGTTTTAGATCTGGCTCCTGGTTCAAATTTGATTAGATTAACAGTTTATTCTAAAAAAGCAATTGAAGACATTTCAAAGATAAAATCCAGACATTTAGAACTAATGGTGAGTTTAAGTTGAATGTAGAAGAAGCAAATAAGATTGTAATTAGACCATATATTACAGAAAAAACATTCGCGTTAGTAGAAAATGAACAAAAAATAGTCTTCTTAGTCAATAGAGAATCATCTAAACCAAGAATTATTGAGGCAGTAAAAATACTGTATAATGAAAATGCCGTTCAAATTGAAACTGCTAGAACCGTATATGGAAAAAAAGCATTTGTAAAATTTGAATCGGTAGATAAAGCAAGAGATCTAGCCACGAAAATAGGAATGCTATAAATTGGTTCTAAAAAACAAAAAAAACAGTGATGGAGTGAGAAATTGGTAAAGAAATTTGATTTTAAAGGAATGCCATTAGCAGACTTACAAAAAGCTCCTAATGAGAAATTATTTGAGTTACTTAATTCAAGACAACGTCGTTCATTAAAGCGTGGTTTATCAGATAATAAAAAGAAAATTATCGCAGAGATAAAAGCACTGAAAGAAGGAACTAACAAGAATGTAATTAAGACGCATCAAAGAGATATCATAATTTTACCATATATGGTAGGAGTGACACTAAACGTATTTTCAGGAAAAGAATTTACGCCAATTACTCTTACCACAGAAATGATTGGACATTACTTAGGAGAGTATGTAATTACCAATAAGCGGGTTAGTCATGGTGCACCAGGTGTAGGTTCGTCAAGATCAAGTCTGTATGTACCACTGAAGTGATTAAAATGGGAAGATATGACTACGCATTTCAGAATTATGATTCAACAAAACATGTTAGAGCTTCATTAAGAGAGAAAAAAATTTCACATAAGCATGCAAGAGAAATTTGCGTTGCAGTAAAAGGACTAACCATTGAAAAAGCAAGAGACTATCTTCAAAGTGTAGTAGAACAAAAAAGATGTATTCCTTTTGGCAGATTCAAAAATCAAGTTGGTCATAGAAGTGATCCTGGAGTCATGGCAGGAAGATATCCAGAAAAAGCAGCAACTGAAGTTCTAAAATTATTAGATAATTTAGAATCTAATGCAGAATACAAAGGAATGGATTTAGATAGATTAAAAATTATTAATGCTACTATGCAAAAAGGAGTTTCAATAAAACGATTTATTCCAAGAGCACAAGGTCGTGCAACACCAAAAAATGATACAATGACGCACATGGAAGTTGTGGCACAGGAGGTATAATTTTGTCATCTGCAAAAAATGTAATAAAAGATAATTATAATGCAATGCTGATAAATGATTTTCTTCGTGAAAAAATAAAAGATGCAGGATTTTCTAATGTAGATATCTCAAAAAACCCAACTGGTACTAGAGTTACATTACATGTTACACGCCCCGGAATAGTTATAGGAAGAAAAGGAACTGGAATAAAAGAATTAACAGAAATTTTAGAAAAAGAATTTAATTTAAAAAATCCACAGATTGCAGTAGAAGAAATTCTCAAGCCAGAACTATCACCAAACGTAATGTGTAATAGAATGGCGTCACATCTTGAACGTGGTACTGCGTTTAGAAGAGCAACTATGTGGACAATGCAACAAATAATGGATAATGGTGCAATGGGAACACAGATTACAATTTCAGGAAAATTAAGAGGTGACAGATCTGCATTTGAAAAACATAGTGCTGGTATATTGCCAAGAGCTGGTCACCACGCAGATGTAATTGTATCTGAAGATATTGTTCATGTTGAAACAGCAATGGGATTAATTGGGGTAAGGATTAGAATTGCAAGAAAAGATAAACTTATTCCAGAATTTGAACTAAAAGGAAAAAGTAAAGAAATGATTGCAGAAGAAGAACGTGAAAAAGAAGAATCTGAGAAGGCAAAAACAGAATCAGAACAAATTAAACTAGATGCAGAAAAAATGAAAGAAATGCCTGATACTATGGAAGAACGAGAAGAGGAATTAAAATAATGACACGTCTTAAAATGAAATCTGTAAGAGAACTAAACGAGAATGATTTGAAAGATAGAGTTGATCAAATGAGAACCGAATTAGCAAAACTTGAAGTAGAAAATGCTAAAGGAACGTTAAGAAAGGAATCTGGTAAAATTAAACCATTAAAAAGAGACATTGCAAGAATTCTAACAAGATTAAATGAGATGAAGAAAAAATGAATAAGACTAATACAGTACTAAATGAGATTATAGGATTAGAAACCACAATATTTGATTCAAAAAACAAACAATTAATCGGTTTATATGGAAAGATAATTTTTGAAACAAAGAACATGATAGAAATGGAGACATGTAATGAAAAAAGAAAAATCCCAAAAACGATATGTAGTTTTATGTTTGAAAATGATGGTAAAAAAATTAAAGTTGATGGAAATAGATTAATGAAAAGATCACATGAAAGATTGGAGTGTTATTCATGACACGAAATATTGGAATTAAAGTTCCAGCACCTACCAGTGATGCAGATGAAAATGATAAAAAAAATCCATTTAATGGAACATTATCAGTACGTGGAAAACTATTCCAAGGTAAAGTAGTAAAATCAAAAGCAAAAGATACAGTGGTTTTAGAAAAAGAATCTCCTACATATTATAGTAAATACAAAAGATATGCAAGAAGTAAAAATTCAATTCATGCACACGTACCATCAAATATTGAAGTAAAAGAAGGTGATATAGTAATTGCAGCTGAGTGTAGACCATTATCAAAATCAGTATCTTTTGTAGTAGTGGAGGTTAAAGAATAATGGGAGGTGCTCGCTCTAAATCATCAAAAGGAGTAGTAGATTACAGACCATACGTTACTAGATCAATTCCAGTTGGAGCACAGATTGTATGTGCAGATAATACTGGTGCAAAAATTATAGAAATTATCAATGTACATAAATACAAAACAAGAGTATCCAGATTACCAGCAGCTGCAGTTGGAGATTTTTGTAATGTTGTAGTAAAAAAAGGACCAGCTGAATTACGAAAACAAATCTATGGTGCAGTAATTATCAGGCAAAAATATGCTATTAATCGTCTAAACGGAGTTCGTGTTCAATTTGAAGATAATGCAGGAGTTTTAATCACACCTGAAGGTGAAGTTAAAGGAACTGACATAAAAGGACCAGTAGCAGCTGAAGCAACAGAAAAATGGCCAAGAGTTGCAAACTTGGCATCGATGGTGGTATAATATGAACGCTAGAAAAATGAGAAATCGTCAAATTTACTATGCAACACATCAAACTGCAAGTGCCCAACTTTCAAGCGAGCTTTCAAATGATCTAAGAAAAAAATATGGTAAAAGAAGTATAAGAGTAATTGAAGGTGACACAGTAAAAGTAATTCGTGGTGAATTTAGCGGTGTAGATGGCAAAGTCACTAAAGTTTCACTAATAAAAAATGGAATAAACATAGAAGGTGTAAAAAAAGATAGAGTAAAAGGCGATAAATTTGATGTCTATATCAACACTACAAACATTGTAATCACTGGAATTAATACCGATGATAAATGGCGTATGAATAGACTGGAAGGCAAAAAGCCAAGAAGTCCAAGAATTCAATCAAAAACAGACAAAATAGAAAAGAAAAATAATAATGATGAAAGTAAAACAAAAAAAGATACTGCTAAGAAACAAAAAGTAAATAAAACTAAGACAGAAACGGAGGTAAACTAATTGGTCAAAATTGTAGGAAGTAAAAAACTAAAAAGACAAATGGCACCTAATTTTTGGGGTATTACACGTAAAAATAAACGATTTGTTGTAACCGTTAAACCCGGTTCACATAAAAGAGATTTTTCAATTCCTACAGCAGTTTTCTTACGTGACACATTAAAAATTGTCACAGAACTTAGAGAAGCAAAATTTGCAATATACACTGGAAAAGTTTCTGTGGATGGAGCCAAAATTAAATCACTGCATCATGGAATTGGACTTATGGATGTGGTAGAATTAGAAGGAGTGAAAGAAATCTATAGATTAGTTCCAATCAATGGCATTTTATTAAAACCACTAATAATTAATGATTCAGAAAAAACAAAAAAATTAGTTATTGTAAAATCTAAAACTACAATCAAAGATGGTAAAACCCAGATTGGATTTAATGATGGTCGTACATTAATTGATGAAACTAAAGTCAATGTAGGTGATACATGTTTAATGCAGATACCAGAACAGAAAATACTAGAAGTCATAAAACTGGAAAAAGACAATAATGGACTTATTATACAAGGAACAAATGCAGGAGAAATTGGTAAAATTAATGAAATTAAAGAAGGAACTTTTGTTCTTCCAAAAAGAGTGAATATAACAATAGGAGATAGACAGATTGAGATTCCTTCAACTCTTGTTATGCCAGTAGGTAAAGGAGAACCTCCAATACAAATTAGGTAATTAAAATGTCAGAAGAAACACAAAACGTAATGAAAAAGATCAAACTTGAAAAAGTAGTCTTAAACATGGGTGTTGGTAAATCAGGAGATGCAATTGATATTGCAAAAAAAGCACTAGATCAAATATCTGGTAAAAAATCTAATGCAAGAAATGCAAAAAAACCACAACGTGACTGGGGAGTTAGAAAAAACGAACCAATAGGTGTTGCAGTAACAATAAGAAATCAAGACGCAAAAGATTTATTAAAAAAATTATTTGAAGCAAAAGGAAATATTGTAAAAGGAAAATCAATAGATAAAGATGGAAATCTCTCGTTTGGAATTTTGGAACATATAGATATTCCAGGAATAAAATATGATCCAAAAATTGGAATTTTAGGACTAAATGTAACAGCGAATCTTTCAAGACCTGGTCATAGTATAAAACTAAGAAGCAAGCATAAGGCAAAAGTTGGTAAAACCCATAAAATTACGCCTATTGAGGCAAAAGATTATCTAACTAAAGAATTTGGAGTGAACGTTAACTAATGGCAAAAGATAGATCATGGGGAGACCGTGGAACAGGATTTACAGCAAGAAAAGAAAAAAGCTTTGGTAGAGGCTCAAGATGGTGTAAAAGATGTGGCTGCTATACATCAAATATACGAAAATATGATTTACATTTGTGTAGACAGTGTTTTAGAGAAGTTGCAAATACATTGGGATTCAAAAAATTTAGGTGATAGAAATGCCAGCAATGAATATTTTAGCAAACTTATTTGTCACTATAGATAATACTGAATCCAGAAGAAAATCAGAATGTGTAGTTTTACCTACATCTAAGATTGCAATTGAAGTTTTGAGTACATTAAAAAAAGATGGATACATAGAAGATTATGAACACATAGAAGATAATCGAGGTGGAAAGTTTAAAATTAAATTACTTGCAAAAATTTCAAAATGTGGTTCAATTTCACCTAGGTTTAAAGTTAAAAAATCAGAATATGGAAGATGGGAACAACAATTTTTACCATCATATGCTAGAGGCATGTTATTAGTTACCACAAACCAAGGTGTAATGTCACATCATGAAGCTGTAAATAAAGGACTAGGAGGATTTTTGATAGGATATGTCTACTAAGCAAATAGAGAAATTCCAAACGGAATTAGAAATACCAGAAAATGTACAAGTCACATACAAATCACGTATATTACAAGTAACTGGACCACTTGGTAAAACCCATAAATCGTTTAAAAAAATTCCAGTTAGTATTATAGTCTCTGATGGAAAAATATCTCTGAAAGCAGATGGTAAAAGAAATAAAGATTTTGCTATCATGAATACAGCTAGATCAATAATACGAAACATCTGTGAAGGTTTAGTTGAAGGTTATACAATTAAAATGAAAATTGTGTTTTCTCATTTTCCTATTACGGTAAAAGTTAATGAAAAACAAGTTTTAATTGAAAACTTCCAAGGTGAAAGAGCCGCCAGAGTTACAAAAATTTGGGGCGATACAAAAGTAGTACCAAAGGGTGACGATGTGATAATTACAGGATGTGTATTAACAGATGTATCGCAAACAGCCGCAGAAATTGAAAATAAATCCAGAGTAAAAAATAAAGATCATCGAGTATTTCTAGATGGAATTTATAAATTTGAAAAAAAGAAAGGAATAGAAAAATAACTCATACATAAGATTTTCATTGCCACTAGATCCTGAATTTAAAGAACAGACCGAAAAACTAATTGTAGATACATTATCACTTTATGAAAATGCTGGTGCATCACCCAGAATAAGTGATGTTTGGAAATGTGAAAACACTGGAGATTTTCTGTGTGGATTTTTTGTAGGAGAAATGGTTGGTTCTGCACTAAGTGCATTTCAATTATTTCATAAAAGAGAACCCACACCTGATGAGCATATGGAGATTGTTGAAATTGTTGAAAATCATACAGATGATATAATCAAGTTTTTTTCTAAATTCAATTAAAACTTGGAAATAGAACCAATGGGAAGGATTAAATCTTATTTTACTAGGTTTTAATTTGAGCCGCCCTAGCTCAGCGTGGTAGAGCGTTCGACTGTTAATCGATTGGTCATCAGTTCAAGTCTGATGGGCGGCGTTCTTTATTCTTCAATTTATCATGGATGAATTCATGTAACCAAATAGTGTAGATCGTTAGACCGTTGCGATCTAATATGTGATCGTAGAATTGTAATAATGCAGGAGGTCTACATTGGCCAGAACTAGAAGAGCAAATCGATATTGTGTTGATTGTAGTGCCAGATTAGTTTACTATCCAAGATTATCAAATCCCAAAGCTCCAAATGAACACAGAGTCTTAGTATATGCATGTCCAGACTGTACTGATGATTTTGAAAAACCAAAGATGTTTTCAATTAGACGAAATATTGTTGAAGAGCCACTTGAAACTGTGGAAATTGAAATAAACCAAGTGAGAAAAAAGATTAGAAAAAATAAATAACGAAAAAATGGAGTTTTAATAATTGGAACGAGATTATAATC
>CAYVQV010000028.1:0-11056 GCA_964454035.1 uncultured Candidatus Nitrosopelagicus sp.
TGATCAAAATTATTACAAATCTCCAGGTTAATACAAAACGTATTAAAGAAAATCTATACATTACAAAAGGACAGATTTTTGCTGAGTTTGTGTTAGAGGCATTAATCAAAAAAGGAATTCCACGATTAAAAGCATACAGAGATGTACAAAGAGTAGCTTTTAGTGCGCATAAAAAAGAAATTGATTATATGAATGCACTAAAAAATGATAAAATTATCTCATCATCACTATCAGACAAGGAAATAAAATCAATCTTTGTTGCAGAAAATCATCTTGGTGCATCACTTGCAATAATTAATAACGTTGACAAGCATGTAAAAGTAAATTCTAAGAAGTTTTTCTAGATTTCAATAAAGACTTGTGTATTTGAGTACCATATTGTAATGCTTTTTTCTGTTTCTGAGCAGATATTTCAGGTACATTACAATCCATAGCAAGTTTACGAATAACATGTTTTCGCAATAGATCATCAGAACTATGTATTTTTTCACTGATTGGAATTTTTTTTGCGTATTCAATGAAAGAATTAGTTAAGAGTGGCTGTACTATTTTTATGTCAAATTCTGAAGTTACATTATTTACTGCAATCATCATTTTCTTTTCATTTTCTAATTTTAATTCCATCATCTTCATTACTTCATCTTCACTAATACCAATTGCTTCACGATACAAATTATAACCACAAAATAATTCATCTATTCCATTTGCAGTCACAACTGTTTTCAAATCATACTGCTTTGCTAATACTGATACATAATAGAAAGCAATGGAATTTTCATTCCATGAAAGATTATCAGTGTTTATTGTATTGTGAATTTTTAGGGAAACCTCTTTAAAAGTTTCAGGTGTTATTTCTAAAATATTATGTGAATAATCTAAAATTTTATTCACTTCTTTTGCAAAAATAATATCATGTGAATCATGAAATCCTATTGTTAATAGATGAACATCATATTCCATATCATGCAAAATTTTTGCCAATAAAGTGCTGTCTACACCACCTGAAAATGCAACAGCAATTTTTGTATCATCTACTGTTTTTCGTATTGAATTTTTTATTTCTAGTAATAGTTCCTCATTCATATTTTCATCAAAATATCTAATAATTTATTATTGATCATTTATTCAAGCATAGTATGACATTGTTGAAACTTACTGAAGAGCAAATTCAAACTGAAATAGAAAAACTGTCTAAATGGTCAGTAGTAGATGGTAAACTGCACAAAGATATCGAATTTTCCAGTTTTAACGAAGCTTTTGGTTTTATGACAAGAGCGTCAATGGAAATTGAAAAAATGAATCATCATCCAGAGTGGTTTAATGTATACAATAAACTTACAATTGATTTGATGACTCACGATGCAGGTGGTATTACAGAAAATGACATTAATCTTGCAAAAATTCTTGATTCACTACTTTAGAGATTTATAGAGAATAATCAAACATAAAGAATGGAACCAAAAATAAATGAAAAAGCATGGGAACCAAAGCTTGAAGAACAAATTTTAAAAAATTGGAATGACACTGGACTTTATGATTTTATTTTAGAGGATACTAATTATACAATTGATACACCACCTCCATATCCCTCAGGGAGACCATGGCACATAGGTGCAGCATCACACTATTCCCAAATAGATATGATTGCAAGAACTGCAAGAATGTCTGGAAAAAATGTCTATTTCCCAATAGGAATTGATAGGAATGGTTTACCTGTTGAACTTTACACTGAAAAAAAGCACAATATAAGAATGCGTGAAACTGAAAGAGGAGAATTTCTTGAATTATGTAAAACTGCATTAGATGACTTGGAAGCAGAAATGATTCAGATAATGAAAACCCTTGGAATAAGTGGCGATTTTAAAAATTATTACAGAACAGATAGTGAAGAATATAGAAAATTTACACAATCTACATTCATTGATCTGTGGAAAAAAGGAATAATCTATCTTGCAACAAGACCAAATAACTATGATTGGGTATCAGGAACAACAATTGCTGATGCAGAAATTGTTTATGATGAAATTCCAACTAAATTAGTTTACATGAAATTTATAATAAAAGACACATCTGATGAGATCATAATAGCAAGTACTAGACCAGAATTATTATGTGCATGTAAAACTGTTATAGTAAATCCAGATGACTCTAGATATTCAAAATTAATTGGTAAAAAATTGATTGTACCTATAACAAATAATGAAGTTGAAATTAGAACACATCATTCAGCAAAAATGGAATTTGGTTCAGGTGCTGTAATGGTTTGTAGTTATGGTGATCAAAATGATGTAGCGTTATTTAGAGAATTACAATTGGATGAAGTTGTAGCAATAGGATTAGATGGAAGAATGACAGAATTTGCTGGTGATTACAAGGGCCTTAAACCAAAGCAAGCTAGAACAAAAATAATTGAAGATTTAGAGAATGCTGGATTTGTTGATAAAATTGAAGATATCTCTCATAGAACTCCATTATCTGAAAGAAGTAAAACTCCAATTGAGATAATCCCAATGGAAGAATACTACCTAAAGCAGAAAGATTCTATTGATAAAATGAAGCAGATTGGGAGTGAAATCAAATTTTATCCTGAAATGCATCAGCAAATCCTAATGAATTGGCTTGATTCCATCTCAATTGATTGGCCAATTTCAAGACGTAGATACTATGGAACAGAAATTCCAATATGGTACTGTAAAAATTGCTCAGAACCATTTGTACCAGAACCTGGAAAATATTACCGACCATGGTTAGACAAATGTCCTGCAGATAACTGCAAAAAATGTGGAAGTGAGGAATTTGTTGGTGAAGAAAGAACATTTGATACTTGGATGGATTCAAGTGTCTCTCCGTTATTTATTACAAAATATGGTATAGATGATAATTTCTTCAAAAAAACATATCCTACAGGAATTAGACCACAAGCAAAAGATATTGTTAGAACATGGTTATACTATACACTTCTACGGTGCGAGAAATTAACTGGAGAGAACCCATGGTCTGAAGCATGGATTATGGGTTACGGATTAGATGAGAAAGGAATGAAGATGAGTAAAAGTAAGGGTAATGCATTAGATCCGTTACCAATAATTCAAAAATCAGGTGCTGACACCTTTAGATTTTGGAGTGCAAGTGAAATTAATCATGGTTATGATTTTAGATGCTCTGAACAAAAAATTGAATCAACAAAAAAATTTCTAAGTAAATTATGGAATGTTTCAAGGTTTCTATCTAGCTTTCCTGTAATTAGTTCAGCAAATCTGACTGATGCAGATGAGTGGATACTCTCTGAGCTTGATAAGCTAGTTTTAGAGTGTAAAGAGGGATATGCAAAATATAATTTCTTTACTCCAGCAATTGCATTGAGAGAATTTACATGGAATATTTTTGCAGCGCATTATATTGAAATGGTAAAAGCAAGAGCATATGGAATAGGATTCAATGATGAAGAAAAAAATTCTGCAATATACACTTTACATAAAGTACTATCAACAATTTTAAAACTTTTAGCACCTATTACACCATTTATTACAGAATACTTGTGGCAAGCACTTTACTCACAAGATAGTATTCACAAAGAAAAAATTCCAGATTCAGAAGGGATGAAAGATTTAACGCATTTTACACAGCAAATAATAGAATTTAATTCTAAAATCTGGAACGAGAAAAAACAAAAAAATCTTTCACTCAAAGATTCAGTAGAAATTAATGTTCCAGAAAATTTACGACAGTTTAAAAAAGATTTAATTGCAATGCATAATCTAAAATCAGATTAAGATTTTGATTCTTTGACCATTTGAATAAATGATTTGTGCAACGAAACATCTCTTGTTAATTCTGGATGGAATGATGTTGCAATAATATTTCCTTGTTTGACAGATACAATTTTTTCCTCAAATTTTGCTAGAATCTGAACATCTTTTCCTACTTCTGAAACAGATGGTGCACGTATGAATACGCCATTAAACGAGGATATTCCAATAGGAGTAAGAGAGATTTCTGCTTCAAATGAGTCTTTTTGTCTTCCAAAGGAATTTCTTTCGATTTTAACATCAAGTAAATCAAGTAATGGTTGTTCAACTTCACCAACAATTCTATCTTTAGAGTTTTTTGAAAGTAAAATCATGCCAGCGCATATGCCAAATACTGGCATTCCAGATTCAATTTTTTCCTTAATTGTTTTTAGTGCACCATTAACTAATGACATCTGACCAATCATTGTACTTTCTCCACCTGGAATAATTAGACCATCTAATTTGGAAATTTGTTCAGCAGTTTTAACTTGACTAACTGCACCATCAATACCTAATTCACTTAATGATGCCATAACTGATAGAAAATTCTCAGTTACATCACCCTGTATAGCCAACACACCAATGTTTAATGTCATACTGAACCACCACGTTCTTGCATTTTCAATTCCAGATCTTTAACATCAAGACCAAGTATTGACTGTCGTTCATCAATCATTTTTTGTGCTTCTTTTACTTTATCAGGTTCTTCCCAGAATGTTGTTGCAAGAACAACTGCTCTAGCTCTTTCTTTTGCATCTTCTGCCTTGAAAATTCCTGAACCAACAAAAATGCCATCACAGCCAAGTGACATTAAATATGCTGCATCAGCTGGTGTTGCAATTCCGCCAGCTGCAAAATTCACAACTGGAAGGCGACCAATTTTTGCAGTTTCTTCAACAAGACTATAAGAAACCTTTAGTTCTCTAGCCATTTTAACCAGATCCTGCTTATCACCAGAATCGTAAATACTTTTTATCGTACGAAGTTCATCATTAACTTTTTTGATATGAGTTATTGCTTCTGCAACATTTCCAGTACCAGGTTCTCCTTTAGTTCTAATCATAGCTGCACCCTCTTCAACTCGCCTTAGTGCTTCACCAAGTGATCGTGCACCATTAACAAAAGGTGTTGTATAATCCCATTTCCAAATATGATGATATTCATCGGCGGGTGTTAATACTTCTGATTCATCAATCATATCTACATCAGTTTCGGCAAGTACATTTGCTTCATACACATGACCAATTCTACATTTTGCCATTACTGGTATTGTAACATTATCCATTATCTCTTGAATTATTCTAATACTTGCAGTTCTTGCTACGCCACCTGCTTTTCTTACATCTGATGGCAGTTTATCTAAAACCATAACTGAAACTGCACCTGCTTCTTCAGCAATTAGAGCTTGTTCTACAGTTGTAACATCCATTACAACACCATTTTTCAACATATGTGCAAAACCTCGTTTTAACGTAGAGGTTCCTCTAGAGATTGAGTTAATCTCGTTAGATTCTCTAATTTCTCCTTTAGAATTTGGAATATCTCCAGAAAGTGGAATCACATAACTAGTAATTTTTATTAATATTTATTCTCTCGCAATAGTTAACTACTGAATTTTTATTCTCTTATGCTGCTTAAAATATTTTCAAGTTGAATTTCTACTTCAGTAATAATAGGAGGAATTAGTTGTTCTGTAGCAGTTTGTTCTGGCCAAAAAAGCTGATTTGTTTGTTCATTATAGGTAATTTTAACACCAAATTTTACAAATTCATTTATTTCATCTTTTATAATAAATGAATCAAAAGGAATTGCCATAAAACCAGTTTCTTTAATCATTGCAATTAATCTCATTCGTTTTTCAGAATCAATTTTAGAGACATTTTCTGTTACAGATATTCCTTCATTTGTTTGTGTATATTGCATGTCACCATTATTTTTTATTACAAGAATTTCAGTTTGTTGTGCACCAAGTCTTTCTGTAATACCAAACGAAACTTTTGTTAAATGATGTTTTGTAAATTCAATTTCAACTTGATCGTTTGGATCAATGGCGGTCTTTGGAATTTCTGGATTTGTAAGTGGAATGATTAAAAGAATTGCAAAGATTATAGGAATTGCACCAACAAGCAATAAAACAGGTTTTACCATTTAAGACCAAATTGATGTATGAGTGCAATAAATCTTGGTAATAGTTAAAATTCAAGAAAGATATTTCGATTCTTGTGGGTTCGTAGCCTAGCCTGGTAGGGCGACGGTCTCCAAAACCGTCGATCGTCGGTTCAAATCCGATCGGGCCCACTTATGATATTTTATTTTTTAATACATTTAATGCAGAACCAGCTTTGAACCATTCAATCTGTGATAAATTATACGAATGCTTTAAAGAAATTTTTTCAGATGTATTGTCAGAGTGGTTTAATTCACAATCAAAAGATGATTCTGGCGAAAAATTTTCTAATCCAATAATACTAATTTTATCATCTTCATTAATTTTTTCATAATCATCTACATTTTCAAATGTTAATGCAAGAACACCTTGTTTTTTCAGATTTGTTTCATGAATTCTTGCAAATGATTTTGCAATTACAACTACACATTGCAGAAATCTAGGAGTCATTGCAGCATGTTCACGGCTACTTCCTTCACCATAATTAGTATCTCCAACTATAACCCAGTTGATATTTTGTTTTTTATATTCTCTAGCAATTTTAGCACAGTTTTCTAAATTATTTGTAAACATATTTTTTGCCTTTCCAACTTCATCATTAAATGCATTAACCGCACCTAAAAGTAAATTATCACTAAGATTATCAATGTGTCCACGAAGTCTAAGCCAAGAACCAGCTGGAGAAATATGATCAGTAGTACATTTTCCTTTTGCTTTAATTAATAATGATAACTGAGTGAAATCATTACCGTTCCATGGTTTGAATGGTTCAAGTTTTTGTAATCTATCACTATTTGGATCAATAATTACTTGTACATTGTCTGGATTCTCAGATGGTGGAACATAGACGTTTTCTGCTAAAACAAATCCTTTCTCAGGTACTTCAGGTGCAATTTCTGGAGGGGATAATTTGATTTTTTTTCCATCTTGAGTTTCAAGTGAATCTTCTAATGGATTAAATGATAAACTCCCACCTAATGCAAAGGCAGTAACTATTTCTGGGCTTGCAATAAAGTTCATTGTATCACGTTTTCCATCATTACGTCCAGGAAAATTACGATTAAATGATGTGACTATGGAATTTTTCTCACCATCTTTAAGTTCTGGTCTGTGCCATTGTCCAATGCAAGGTCCGCATGCATTTGCCAATACAGTTGCTCCAATTGATTTTAAAGTTTCAATTTGACCATCACGTTCAATTGTTGAACGAATTTGTTCAGAACCAGGAGTAACCAATAGAGGAATTTTTGCTTTTATTCCATGGGATTCAGCTTGTTTTGCTATACTAGATGATCTTGACATATCCTCATATGACGAATTTGTACAACTGCCAATCAGTGCTGCAGATATGTCATCTATGTAATCATTACTAATAACATCGTCAGAGAATTTTGATATTGGTCTTGCCAAATCAGGTGTATGTGGTCCAACAATATGTGGTTCAAGTGTAGATAAATCAATTTCAATCACTTTATCGAAATACTCTTCTGGATTATTTTCTATTTCAGAATCAGCTTGTAGTAAATCATTGTATTGATTTGCAAGTTCAGAAATTTTTTCTCTGTTAGTTGATTTAAGATATACTTCCATACGTTTGTCATATGGAAAAATTGAACATGTTGCACCTATTTCAGCACCCATATTGGTTATGGTCGCTTTACCAGTACAACTAATTGATTCTGTACCAGGCCCAAAATACTCAATAATTGAATTAGTTCCTCCTGACACTGAAAGTTCTCCTGCAACATACAAAATGACATCTTTTGGTGCAGTCCATCCACTCATTTTTCCTTTTAGATAAACACCAATCCTTTTAGGATAAAGTAATTCCCAAGGTATTCCAGCCATTGTTTCAGCTGCATCAACACCACCAACACCAATAGCTATCATCCCCAATCCACCAGCATTAGGAGTATGTGAATCAGTACCAATCATTAAACCACCAGGAAACGCATAGTTTTCTAAAACGACTTGATGAATTATTCCTGCACCTGGATTCCAGAAACCAGCACCATATTTACTGGATGCTGATTCTAAAAATTTGTAAACTTCATTATTTTCATACATTGCTAATTTAGTATCAGATTTTCCTTCGGTTCTAGCTTGTATGAGATGATCACAATGTACTGTAGTTGGTATTGCTATAGAATCTAAACCTGCTTGCATAAATTGTAACATAACCATTTGACCTGTTACATCCTGAAGTGCTACACGATCTGGTTTTAAGAAAACATAGTTTATTTTTTCATCTAAATTTTTATCAAGAAATTCATCTTCCAGATGACCTGCAAGAATTTTTTCAGTTAAAGTAAGTGGTCTGTTAAGTGAAATTCTAAATTTTTTAACATTTACTTCTAATTTTTTGTAAACTTTTTCGACCATTTCAGGTGTAGTTTCAATTTTTATTTTTACCAATACACTAAGATATAATTTTCAGTTTATAAACCGTAATTCATGAAACAAGACAAAATTTTCGCATACAGTTATAAGACAAAAACAATAATTTGTTATGTTGATTTTATCTCTAAATTGTAATCTAAAAAAAATTCAGGTGTCACTAAAATGGTAAACAAAGGTTTTCCTAGCTTTGGAATGTCACAAGCTGGTGCATATGTTACAGCATTAAAAAACTATAATCTACCAGATTTCATACTAAAACTTGTTGCAAAAGATACTAATTCTGAACTTCTAGAAAGAGGTAGAATTGATGATAGACTTCAAAGTATGAATGATGATGCACTTGAATTATTGAATAGAGTTTTTGTACAATGTGAAGAAGATCCAAAAGGTAAATTTACACAGTATAGATTTTTTGCATATGTCTCTAGTATGTATCATAAATGTGAAATAGTGATTGGTGATACTATACCTGGAAAAACAGGTAAAAATCACAAAATTCCAATTGCTGTAAAAAGTAATGGTATGTACATTGCAATTGCGTATAACAAACCCATAGGTAATGCAGTTAATAAAAAAGATGTAACAAAATTTTATGAAATTGCAGATGATATTAAAAAAGGTGATCATGGTACACAGTTAACAGATGCAATCTACGGTTCTTCAGTTAGTTTTAAAGGTGATGCACTAGTTGAATTAGAAAAACTTAGTAAATCAAGAAAGCAAGATGCAGAAAATAAATTAGAATTTAAAACTGCAAATTTTGAAAACAGAATATACTTTGTAACAAAGTGTTAGAATTTAACTAAAAAAATATTTTTAATATAAAAAATCATATTATTTTATAAAACTTGATGTATCAATTGCCAAAAAACTTGGTTCATCATCAGTTTTTGAAAAATTTTTGTCATATTGTTCAAAAGGTAAATTATTGAATAGATGCTGTGTCCATATATCATGAACATCTTCAATGTAACGTTTGTATTTATTTACTCTTAACATTTCATGACAAATTTCATGTGAGACACTAATACAATTTTTCTCTGCTAAAAATAAAGTATCATTACTATTTTTTGGTTTTTGCCATAATGCCATACCAAAATTTTCAGAATGAAAACCTTCACATCCAGCACAATCAGTCCATATTGGACGAAAATGTGTAAGATAAAAATGATAATCTTCCTCACCACGTTCTCTATGATCTCTTAGTAGAACGTGAGTGTCCAATTTTTGTAAAATGCTTCTAGGTTGTGTTATCATTTCATCACATTTTATTTCAAAATTTTTAGAGAATTTTTCTTTAATCCAAATTTGAAAGAATTTTGCCATTTGTTTAACATATTCAAATTCAGCCTTACGTTCTTCTAGTTCTTCTTCTTTTACAACAAAAATGAAGTGTAGGAGCATCTCTTTTACAATAAAGAATGAGTTTAAGTTTGACCTTCTATTCCCATAAGGGTTAGTGTAGATCTAATTTTCTCTATTTTACGAATCTTCCATGTTATTGTTTCACGTAGTGCTTCAACTGTCGATGATTCAATCTTTGCTAGAATGTCGTAAGCCCCAAATGTTCCATGAACTTCTATAATTCCCTCTAAAGTCTTTAGTTGAGATATTATTGATTCCTCTGATCCAAGTTCACAGTTTATCAAGACATATGCTGTTGCCATGAAGTAGCTATACAATCATGATATATCAATTAACCTATTCTATTCATCAATTTTGGGACATTTTTATAATATATTCCCAGATTTGTTTAGAAACAGGCATTACAGATAATCTAGAAATTTTTAAAAGTTCCCAATCCTTGAGTTTTTTTTCTTTTTTTATTTGATCTAAAGTAACAGGATTTTTTAATATTTTTTTAAATTTTACATTAACTACAACAAATCGTTCATTATTTTCTTCAGGATTTGGATAAGGATCTGAGATTATATTCATAATACCAACTACTTGTCTTTCTTTACCTGTATGATAAAAAAATGCAAGATCACCTTTTTTCATATTTCTCATATGCTTTAATGCAAGATTATTGTGAACACCATCCCATGTAGTTTTCACATCTTTTTGTAACTGTAGAATATTGTAACCACGTGGACCACTTGGTTCTTGTTTGGTCAACCAATAATTTACCATTGTATTCAAAGATGATATCATGTATCTTAATTTAAAATTTTAAAAAATGTTCCCCGGTTCTGACTCACAAAAAATCATTGGAATTAGCCAATGCCTCTTTTTTGCTCTGAAACCGGGGTTGCCCACAATGTGGCATACCTGGGTGAATTAGAAATCATTGTAATCCTTACGATCTCATCATCCTAATCCGTCTGTATGCTTGCTCTTTTGGGCAAAATTTTTTCTAATTAGTCAAATATTAATCCAGATAAATTAATTTCAAAACCCACGACTGATGTTCTTATTCTGAAATTATCTAAAATTTCAGTGTGTATTTCACCTATATGGCCAATTTTTTCATTGTTGATATAGATGTCAGCGTTTCTTCCTTTAACAAATAATGCTTGGTTATTTGAAGATGTTTTTGTTTTACAATCTATTTTGAATTGAGTTCTTAGAATAGATTGTAAGATAGATTTGATTTCAGAGAAATTTGTATCCTTATGGGCTATTATTACTGCAAGATTAATGGATTCATGAATAGGTTTTCCTTTTGAAAAAACTACTCCAGTTTCAAATAATTTTT
>CAYVQV010000029.1:0-10891 GCA_964454035.1 uncultured Candidatus Nitrosopelagicus sp.
ATGCTCCCGTCGGGATTCGAACCCGAGTCTCAGGCGTGAAAGGCCTAAATGCTTGACCGGACTACACTACAGGAGCTAATTCAACTTCATGTTATAATCCATAAAACTTTTTGGAAGCTACAAAGGTTTTTTTATCATATTTTAAGATAAAAATCATGAATTTAGTAGTAAAAAAAATCGATCAGATTATTGAAGATAATAGTTTACTTAAACACCCTTTCTATCAAATGTGGTCAGATGGAAAGCTTGAATTTGAATCGTTAGTTGGATATGCTAAAGAATATTATCAATTAGTAAAAGAAGTTCCAAATTTTATGAAACCTATTATCGAAATGACCCCAAGTGAATCTAAATCTGAATTAATTGGAAATATGGAAGAAGAAACTCAACATATTGAACTATGGGAAAAATTTGCATTTTCTATGGGCATAGACATTGATGAACTTACATCTTATCAAGGATTGAAAAAGACTCAAAATGCTGTAAATAATCTTGCGTCTCTAATGACTTCTTATGATGAAGGTGCATGCGCAATGTATGCATTTGAAAAAGAAATTCCAAAAATAAGCAAGACCAAAATTGAAGGTTTAAAGAATTTTTATGGATTAGATAATAACAATTCAATTCAGTATTTTGAAGAACATATGACTGCAGATATACGACACACTGCATCTTGGAAAAAGATCATTGATAATTCATCTAAAAGTGATGCAGAATTACTAGAAATCGCAAAAAAATCTATTGATGCACAAAATCTTTTACTTGATAGTTGTTATGAAGCATATTGTTGAAATCATATAACACTTTTTACTGAGAAATAATTTGTTTGCTTAGGGCCCGTAACTCAGCCTAGTAGAGTACTCGGCTCATAACCGAGGAGCCAAGGGATCGAAGCCCTTCGGGCCCATAATTATGTCTATTTTGGGAAATAGAAATTTTAAAACGTGTTTGTTTTCTACAATATTTGGCTGCAATGAAGAATCAGAGTTATACCTGATTAATGATGTAAAGGCATTTGACTGAGCTGCCTCTCTACTTTATTCTGTCTTGAACCTGCTTTAGTACATCTTCGGTGATTAATTTTTGTTCAAACAAACTTTGTGTAATATCATTAATTGTTAAAAGACTGTGAAGCTTTACACCATCAACTTGTAATGCTTGTGTTGCTCCCTCCATCCTGTCAACCACTGCATATGCATCTGTCACAATCATCTTTTCTTCTCTGATTGATTTGATTGCGTTAATTACTGAACCACCACTTGTTACAACATCCTCAATCATTAACAGTTTCATATCATGACAAGTTACACCTTCAATTACCTTTCCAGTTCCATGTTCCTTTACCTGTTTTCTAACATAGATGAGTGGTTTTACAATTTCAGTTGCAAGTGATGCTGCAACTACCAATCCTCCAGTTGGAACTGATACAAGTGAGTGAAAGTTTTCAAATCCTACATCTTCTGAAATTAGATTTTGTAATTCTTTAATCATTTTTCTGTACTCGTGTGGAAAACTTGGAACTAGTCTAAGATCTATATAATATGGGCTCTTTTTTCCGCTCGCCAAAGTGAAATCTCCGAATCTGATAATCTTTTTTTCATAAAGAAATGTTGCAAATTCTTTAACAAAATCCATATCGTAAGTTAGTTAGCTGTATTTATTTTGGTTTGTATTGTGGATAAATCATGCCTGAAATTTGGTTGAATTATGGGAGTAATGATGTCGTATTAGACATTCTAGCTGAGAATCTTGATGAAAAACCTATTTTTGATAGTCATCTTATGGACGATTCTAAAATAAATGAAAAAATAGAAAATATTGATCTTTCAAAATCTATAGAAATTGTTTTATTAAATTATACCAAATCCGTTCAAATTATACTTACAAAAATTTTTGAAAAATGCGAAAATAAATCACTTCCAAAACCCAAATTATTAGTTGATAAGAAAATTATATCGTTAGTTAAATCAAGAAATCCTGAAAATGTTATAATTGTACAGTTTGAACAAGATGAATTAACAAATTCTAATTTAATTTTTCTTAGTGAAATGGAATTTGATGGTTTATTTGGATTTGAAACAAATTCTACTAGATTATTAAAACAGTTTGGGAAATCTCAAATGATTAACGCATTTCAAAAACGAGATGGGGATTCGCCTAAGCCAGGTCAGATTTTATCTACTATTCAAGTAGCCAAAGATTTTGTAGATTCTTTTGAAATATCTTCAATTGAAATTATATCAAATATTAACGGTATAATTGATTTATCCATTGGTCATCCCAAATCTACTATGTCAATTTCTAATGTATTTGCAAAATCATGCTCACAAAATATGGAGTCACATAAAACATTCATACTAAGTACTGGAAAAGATGCAAGTAATCAGACATTTTCTAAATCATTATCTTCTTTATGGAATTGTAATTCTGTTGTAAAAAATCAGGGATTAGTAATTCTATTAGCAGAATGTCTTAACGGTATTGGTTCTGAGTCATTTCAACAGTTTATTGATGGTAGACTTACTATTGAAAAAATAAAAAATTCCTCACGTTATATTGATGGAATGGAAAATTTACTTTATTTACATCAAATACAGAAAAATATGCAAGTTGGTTTAGTTTCTATTTTACCTGAAACATATGTTAAGAAATTTAACATGATTCCATTTGATGGAATTAAAAAAGGAATGGATTACATATTAAAGAATCAGGGTTTACGACAAAAAGTTAAGATAATTGAAGATGGTGCACGAACTATTTTAACGCAAAATTGAACTTGGTAATGGTGCACATAAAATTGCTAGTATAATTACGCCAATATACATTATTTTTCTATTTTTAGACAATGGAGATACATCATCAAGTGGCTGTGTATCTTTACTTCGTGAGCTAAGAATTAAAATTAAAATTGCCATCATCCAATAATTTAACAAAACAAGTACACCCATACTTGCATAAGTTGCAATTCTATGCCACTTTTTTCCTAAAAGCACTCTTGCTAAATGTCCACCATCTAATTGCCATGCTGGTAATAAATTCAAAAATGTAATTAAAAATCCAAGCCAAGCAGCAAACATTATTGGAGACATAACAAGTTGGACGTCATCTCCGTTCTTATCAAATAAAATTATTATTATTTTCATTATGATATTTTCATTCATTTCCATAAGTCTAGATGTTCCAAATAGCTGTTCGGCTAATTCATTATCAATAACAGGTGATGTATACACTCCAAATACTGCTACAACTATTGCCACAGCTAATCCAGCTATAGGTCCAGCAATTGCTATATCAAATAAAATATCTCGATTAACAGTTAATCCTCTAGATTGTATAAATGCACCAAATGTTGGTATTCCATAAATCGGAATACCTGGAATAAAATATGGCCAAGTTGTTTTAATCTTATGCCATTTTGCTGCAATTAAATGACCTGCTTCATGAATTCCTAGGATACCAATCAATGCCCATGCATAAAGTACTGCTACTGCTAATGGATCACCAATTTCTGCTAATCGATTTACTCCTAATGTTCTATAGAATCCATCTATTAAGACAAAACCTACTGTTATTACAAAAAGAATTCTAGGTATCCATGTTTTAGATAACCACTTTCTTTGTTTTTGTGGTGGTAGTTTAGAAACAACTAATATCAGACTATCAGATTTTTTTTCTAGAGTACAAAGAAGATTCATCTCTTCTAATTCTTGATTTATTTGAATAAATTTAGTTTTGAAGTTTTTATCAGTAAAGTAAAATTTGATCTTTGAAAGTGATATCTCTGTATCATCTATCTTGAAAAATGTTGAAACTATTTTTTTGATATCTTCCTGAGTAAATTCCATCATTAAGATTGATGATGTTTTATTCCATAATTGCCTTTCCTACCTAGAATTAAATATTTGATAATAATACAAATTTCATGCAGGTAATTTTAAGACAAATAGGTGATTCCATAATAAGGCGGATAGATACAAGTGATCTTATTTCGATAATGGAGATAAATATGAAGACACTGCCTGAGCATTATTCTGATTATTTTTATGAGAGTCTTTTAGCCGAACTTCCTGAAGCTTTTCTTATTGCAGTAAAAGGCTCAACCAATATAGGTTACATAATGTCTAAATCTGAATTTGGATTTTCAAATTTCAAAAAACTTGGATTTGTAAAAAAAGCACATCTAGTTTCTGTTGCTGTTTTAGAACAGTTCCGTAATAATGGAATTGGTAGTGCACTGGTTGAAGAATCAATAAAAGCTGTTCAGGATAAACAATGTGATGAATTTTACCTTGAAGTTCGTTGTAGTAACAATAAAGCTGTAAAACTTTACGAAAGATTAGGTTTTATCATAAAACAAAGACATAGAGCATATTATCGTGATGGGGAAGATGCTTACATGATGGCAATAGAATTCTAGATTCAATTAAATAGCTTCATTCTTGGTGTAGAACATGTCAAAAAGACGTGGATTTGGTATAATGATATTTATTTTATGTATTGCTGCATTTTTTGCATATGCATATCTACTAATGTTATCTGAATGGAGTCCAATTGTATTACAACTAACTATTTTGATGGTTGTAGGTGGTGTTCTTGGAATAGTTTCATGGATTGGTTATATGATGGCAACAACATCTGCAAAACCATCATCAGTAATCACAGATGATGATTAGTTTTTTTGTATTTTAACATCAACTACTGTTTGATAAAATCTTGGTCCTACAGGTCGAACAACTTTTGAATTAAGAATTGTTGATTGTACTTTATTCTTTTCTAGAAAGTGTTGTTCTGATAGT
The DNA here is from genome assembly GCA_964454035.1 of uncultured Candidatus Nitrosopelagicus sp. Classification (GTDB taxonomy): domain Archaea; phylum Thermoproteota; class Nitrososphaeria; order Nitrososphaerales; family Nitrosopumilaceae; genus Nitrosopelagicus. Next base: position 4,797 of record CAYVQV010000029.1, read on the forward strand.
TTTGGTGCATCTTGCTTCTTATCTGCATGCATATGTGAATAATAGTGAAGTATTCCAATTTTTTTTAAAGATAAGATTGCAGAATCTAAAAATTCATCTGAGCGTTCTGGAAGAAGCATTAACACTCTATCAGCACAATTTTTTAATTGTTCCTTAATAACATCTGCAGCATCCCCGTTTAATGATATTACATTTCCTTTCAGTTTATTTAATCTTAAATTTTCTTCACAAAGTTTTGATGCATTAGGATTTATGTCTATATTGTAAACTTTACAAGATTTCTTTTTAGCAGCTAATATTGAAAACATGCCAATTCCGCCAAACATGTTAATCACGATCTCATCATCGTTGACTAAATTTGATATTCTTTCTCTTTCTGTTGATAATCTAGGTGAAAAAAATGCCTTTTCAACATCTACTATAAATCGACAACCACTCTCTTTGTATTCTGTTTCTGTTTTATCATTACCTGCTAAAATCTCAAGATTTCTTGTACGAAAATCTCCTTCTACCGGAGATGATTGATAAAATACAGATTTTGTTGTTTTGACTTGTTCTAATAGCGTTTCACCAATAATCTTTTTCTTTGAAATAAGTGAATCTGGAATTCTTACTATAATTATATCACCAATTTGATCAAACGCTGAAATTAATTCCTGACTCTCTATTTTTGTAAGAATACTTTCCAGTGTTTTTTTTAGCATTTTGGTCATTTTTTATAGTAATAATTCAAAGAGTCTTTCTGAGTTTTATCTAATCTACTACCATCTTTGTTAACTCTTGGTCTGTGACTTTTCTCGTCACGACGAAATGTTATGTCTAATGACTGTAGAAATTGATTCATTGCAGCATGTTTTGGTATTGGTTTTGTTGCTTGACCTTTAATGCCTGAAACTCCTTCAAAAATAACTATAGAATCTGAAACTAAATCCATTAACTGAAGATCATGATCTATAATTATAGCTGATTTACCAAATGAGCGAACAAATTTTTGTAAGAATTTACCAACAGCAATTCTATCTTCCACATCTAAAAATGCTGATGGCTCATCTAATGCATACAAATCAACTTTTTGTAAGAGGCATGATGTAACTGCAACTTTTTGTAGCTCTCCTCCAGACAAATTCTTCAAAGATTTGTTATACAATTTTTTAATTTTTAATGGTTCAATAATTTGCTCTTCTTCAATACTACCTTCAATTGGACTATCATTTGATTTTTCTAAAATTGATATAACTTCAGCATCAATATCATTATTGAGATATTGTGGTTTGTATGCAATCTTAATTTTCTTATTTATTGAACCTGTATCTGGTTTTTCAACACCTGCAATCATTTTCATAAACGTTGTTTTTCCTAGTGCATTAGCACCCATTATTCCTAATAATTCACCTTTACGAACTATTCCAGGATCGATTGATACTGAAAATTGGGAATATTTTTTTTCAAGTCTAGGATAAGAAATTATTTCATCACCCTGATGAATTTCATCACTAGATGTAGATGTATCAAATGTAAATTTTTTGTCTCTAAATCGTACATTTTCTGTTGGAAGATATCCATCAAGGAAAACATTGATTCCTACTTTAGTAGATAAAACACTAGATACAATCCCATATGCAGCTGGAACACCATATAACACTTCAATATAATCACTCAAAAAATCTAATAGTGTTAGATCATGTTCTACAACCATTACACTTTTGCCAATATCAGCCAAACTATGAATTACTCTTGCTACTCCAGTTCGTTGAAAAACATCATTGTATGAAGATGGTTCATCAAAGAAATAAAAGTCTGAATCTTTTGATGCTGTAACTGCAACAGCAATTCTCTGTAATTCACCACCACTAAGTTCATCTAATCTTTGTTCCAGTGAATTTTCCAATCCTAGTTTTTTAATTAGTTGGTTTGTTTCGCCTCTTTCATCGTATTTGTCTAATAATTCCTTAGCAGTTCCATCAAATACATTTGCAATATTGTGAACTTGTTGTGGTTTTATTGAAGCCTTAATTTCATTATTTTTTATTTTTTCAAAATGCGATTTTAATTCAGTTCCACTATAAAATTTTAGTATATCATTCCATTCTGGTGGTTCTGAGTAATTACCTAGATTTGGTTTAAGATTTCCAGATAAAATATTTACAACTGTACTTTTACCCATTCCATTTCTACCCAGTAAACCTACTACCTCACCTTTCTTTGGAGTAGGAAGTTTGTATAATCTGAATGAATTAATTCCATACTGATGTACTTTATCAGTTGATAATTCACTAGCTAAATTGACAATTGTAATTGCATCAAAAGGACAAACTTTTACACATATGCCACAACCATTACAAATGTCTTCATCAATTTGTGCTTTTTTTGTTTCTTCATTTAGAATTATACAATCTGCTCCTGATTTATTTACAGGGCAATATTTTATACATTCCAAACCACATTTTTTTGGTTGGCATAATTCTTTATCTAATACTGCTACACGGTGTGTCATATCGATATTTCTCTATGGCTTTAATTTATCCTCTTTGAAATTAAACATAATTCCAAGTTTTTTCCTAGAAAAAATTGTAATTTCGTTACCTTAATAGAGAAGAGATAATAAGAAATTTCAAGCCGGCCATAGCGTTGGGGTGCGACCTAGTCCCTTTCCGAACCTAGAAGTCAAACCCAATGTCGCTGCTGTGTTACTAACATGCGAGAGCCGTTGGGAAGCAGTGGTGCTGGTATCTTTTATAATCAAATAGCCTAAAATTACAATGAATTTTACAATAAATATGTCAATATGTTCAGTTTGTGGTGAAAAATTTGAAAATGATATTAGATTTTTGAATCATATGATGGAAAAACATGGATTTAGGAATCCAAATATTGACAAACCTGATAGAAACAGTCGTGGGTATTAGAATTCCAATAAATCTATAAGTCGCATAAAATTGAAATTTTCAAAGGTCTAATAATGCAAAAACTACTTGAAAAAACTTTGAAAGATGCTTTGAAAGCAAATCAATGTACATTTGGGGCAAAACAAGTGTTAAATTCTATTTCAGAATCTAAATTTGTTATTTTGTCAAAATCAATTCCAGAAGAAATGTACAAAAAAATTGAAACCGATGCAAAAAAATCAAATATATCTACTTTAAAATTTGATGGAACGTCAGTCAGCCTTGGTAAATTATGTGGATTACAATTTAGAATATCTGCAATATCATTGCCAAAAATTTCTGAATCTGATATCAAATCACTAATACAAGAATCTGAAATTCAATGATGTTATTAAATACCTTTCCAGCAAAACTTTCTAATCAAAGTTTAAATGAGACTTTGAAAATTTTTAGGATCACACAAGAAAAATAATGACACAAGAAATAAAGCTATCAACTGATCAAATGAGATTAATGTCTTTATTCCAAAATATTACAAAAGCAACAGCAAGAGATTGTGTTGAAGATGAGAAACAAAATAGAATTATTTTTGTTGTAAATGAAGGAAAAATGGGGTTAGCTATAGGAAAAGGTGGTTCACATATCAAACAACTTCAGACTAAAATAGATAGAAATGTTGAGTTGGTTGAATATTCAGATGATCCTATCAAATTTTTAAAAAATGTATTGAATGAAAAATATATTACAGAAATTAAAATGTCAGAAAGACTTGATGGTTCACAACAAGCTATTGTAATTGTAGATGGTTCTAAAAAAGGTGTAGTTGTTGGTAGAGAAGGTCGTAATGCTGAAAAGGCTAGACTGCTTGCAAGAAGATATTTTGATATAACAAGTGTACTTATTAATAGTCAGGAAATTTCACTCGAGTGGTAATATGGCAAAATCACCTTTAGGCTTATTTGCTGGACGAGATTTAAAAGAAAAACGAAAAAAACAGCGTTGGGCTATTTCAACTTACAAACGAAGAAAATTAGGTCTTGATAAAAAATCAAATCCTTTTGCAGGTGCTCCACAGGCTAGAGGAATTGTTTTAGAAAAAGTTGGTGTTGAAGCAAAACAACCTAATTCTGCTGTTAGAAAATGTTGTAGAGTTCAATTAATTAAAAATGGTAAATCAATTACCGCATTTTTACCTCGTGACGGTGCAATGAATTTCATTGATGAACATGACGAGGTACATGTTGAAGGAATGGGTGCAACACAAGGTGGTGCAATGGGAGATATTCCAGGAGTTCGTTTCAAGATTTTTAAAGTAAATGATACATCTTTACGTGAATTAGTATTAGGTAAGAAAGAAAAACCAAGGAGATAGAAATGACTGAACAAAAATTACTTTTATTTAGAAAATGGGATACAACTGAAATAACCATTAATGATATTGGATTAAAAACAGCAATTTCATTAAAACAAACTATTATTCCATTAGATTTTGGTCGTTCTGCATTAAAACGATTCAATAAAGGTGAAGTCAATATTGTTGAAAGACTTGCAAACAAGCTTATGCACTTTGGAAAAAAATATGCTAAAAATACTGGTAGAATGGGAGGCAAAAAAATTCATTCTCTAAATATAGTTAGAACTGCATTTGATATAATTAATTTAAAAACTGGTCAAAATCCTGTTGAGGTTTTAGTTAGAGCTGTTGAGAATTCTGCTCCAAATGAGGATACCACACGAATTGTTTATGGCGGAACAGTTTATCATGTATCTGTTGATGTTGCTCCTTTACGTAGAGTTGATCTTGCCTTGAGATTTATTGCTGATGGAATAAAAGAAGCCACATTTTCAAATCCTAAACCTATAGAAGAGTATATTGCAGAACATCTAATTTTATCTGCAAATAATGATACAACTTCACCTTCTATTAAGAAGAAAAACGAATTAGAACGAGTGGCACAGGCTTCTAGATAATTATACAAACTCTTTAATTACAAAAAAGAGCAAACTAGAAAATTTAATGTTAATATCACATGATAAATTTACAGTAGCCCGGCCCGGACTCGAACCGAGGTCAAAGGCTCCAGGGGCCCCTATGCTTGCCGCTACACTACCGGGCTAACATAAGAATTTAAAAAAAATAGAATATAATAATTTGGTTTATAGATTATCTAATCTTAGTTTCATGTAATGCAGTTGCATAGTCACAATCTGCTTTTAATCTCATATATGGAATTAATCTATAATGAATTGAATACACATCATTTTCTTTAAATAAAATTGATTTTTGTATAAGAGATGCTAATCCTCTTGATACACTTGCAATTGTCATATTAGTTTTATTACAAATCTCATCTCGTTTTTGTTGATATTTTCTCAAAGTAAATGAAACATCATTAACTTCTAGAACTAATGGCCAAACAATTTCTTTCCAAACAAACCTTCTATGTTCAGTTGCAACTGCATATTTTCCTTTATCGCTCAACATTAATAACATCTAAGAATATGGTTATAACTCATTGTCAGATAATGAAATTCTAAATTCACTTATCATGCTTGAAAAAGATTGGGATATTGATCCAATAATTCGTCAATTTACACTTGGTAAATATACTGACGTATCTGATTTTACAGTGCAAATAAAAGATGTAATATTTCATATTCCTTATTTACCAAAAGAAAAAAAATATATTTTATGGAAATGCTATTGGCCTGATTGTCATAATTGTTGTAATAGACAGGGCAGATTACCTCTCACATCAGATGATCTAATTCAAATTGGTACAGGATTAAAATATAAAAAAATTTCAGATTTTATTAAAAAAGAAACATTGATTGCTACACATGAAGAGCCAACTCCTTCTGGTGGAGTATCAGTGATGACAAATATTAATCTCAAAAGAAGAGAAGATGAAACTGAAGCAGATGATGGTACTCATATAACATGCAGATTTTTAGATACAGAGGGTGGATGTGGAATTCATCCAGATCGTCCTGGAGTTTGTTATCTATATCCATTTTCAACTTGGTCACAAAATGATAATGGTCATGCAAGAGTTCATGCAACATTTCAATTTACAGGAGATTGTCCAGGATTTTATCTTGATGAGTCGTTAGATTCTATGAAAGAAATTCTGGACGAGTATTCTAGTACAATATATGATTATAATATGAAATCAGGAAGAACGTTAAAAGATGGATTTGGTTCTTTAA
>CAYVQV010000030.1:0-10013 GCA_964454035.1 uncultured Candidatus Nitrosopelagicus sp.
ACAACAAGACCAGCACCCATATTTTTACAGATTAATCGCAATGCCGGGTCACTCACACCTGCCATTGGTGCCAAAAATGCCCTGCTTGAAAAATATGGTAATTCTGACATATAATTTCTGATATTTTTTGATTTTTAAATGTGCATTTTGTTATAGAGACTTCGCTTTTCTTAAATTATGCAAATAACTAATTATTGTAAATGCTCGTTGATAAGAAAATTCTAACTGGTGGATTAGTAATGATTGCTGTGGGTATTGCATTATCAGCTATTCTTGGCGAGGCTACACCAATAGGTCAGGGTGGAATGACTCCAGAGGAACAACTGGAATTCCTGATGGCAGAGCAACAAAATACTGACTTTAAGACACTTTCTGGAATTTTAATCGGTGTTGGATTTCTACTTGTTCTAATCAGTTTTGGTGCAAGGAGAAAGAAAAAAGGTGGAGCCAAGAAAACAGAGAAAAAACCTGCTACTTAAAATTCTGTATATGTTCAAAAAACGTATTTCTTTGAATAGGCACTCTTTTGATTTCTTTAACTGTGTTAGCTAGTTCAAGCAATGATGAATTTGTTGGTTTACCAGCAGCACGATAAATTTCCTCAGAAAATGCAGTGCCGACAAGATCATTTCCACCATTACATAATGCAACCTGTGCTAATTTTTTTCCATATGCAACCCAATAAACTGAAATATTATTCAAAGCACCAGCAAGCATAAGACGTGAAAGTGCAACAATTTTTAGATCATAAACAGATGAGCATTCTTGTTTAACTTGATGTTCATTTTCTAATTCAGTGTTGTCAAGACTAAATTTCAATGGTATAAATGTCAGAAATCCATTTGTTCGTTTTTGTAACTCACGAATTTTAATCAAATGATCAACAACATGTTCAGGTTTTTCAATGTGTCCATACAACATAGTTGCGTTACTTTTTATTCCAAGATTATGTGCTTGTTCAATTGTATCAAGCCATTCTTGACCAGTACACTTACCTCTTACAATTTTACCCCTTATATCAGGATGAAATAATTCTGCACCTCCACCCGGCATGGAATCTAAACCTGCATCTTTTAGCCTGCTAAGAATTTCTTTAATGGAATTTTTTGTAAGTTTTGAAAGATAAAAAATTTCTGCTGCAGTAAATGCTTTGATTGTTAAGTCATGATGTTTTTCTTTAATAGCTCTCATCATTTGTTCATAATAATCAAGAGGTAAATCAGGATGAAACCCACCTACAATATGTACTTCAGTTGCACCAAGCTTTTCTGCAGCTGACACACGCTGTTCAATTTGTTCTGGTGTTAGTGTATATGCATCATCTTCATCGCCTTTTCTATAAAATGCACACATTTGACAACTTGCAGCACAGACGTTTGTGTAATTCATGTAATATGATGATGTGAAAGTGACATTATCTCCAACCAACTTTTGCCTAGTAAGTTCAGCCGCTACTCCAAGTATGTGCATATTATCGTAATTCATTAATTCCATACCATCGTCAAAAGTCAATTCTTCGCCAGCCATGGCACGATCAATCGCAGTAGAACCTCCAATTAGACTTTCTAACATGAAAACTATGTTTTTGATCAAAATATAAAACATGACAATTTACTATTTTCATGGTACTTCCTTTAGTTGATGAAGATAAACCAAAGTGCTTTTTGTGTCATAATATGTTTGATAATATAGAAGAACTGCAAAAACACCAGAAAGAGGAACATAGTGATTTTTTTGAATTTCATGAAGATGGGCAAAAAAGAGAACCTGCACCTGGTGATGTGACTATTTTTTAATTTTTTTAGAATCTAATAATTTAAGAGCAGTTTCTTTACTAATACTAGCTAACTCTAGATCTTTATCAATAGAAAGAGCTTTTTTGAAATATTTTAATGCATCTTCAATTTTTCCTTTTTCTCCCAATGACAATCCTTTGTATGCATATGCTAATGCGAATTTCTTGTTGATTTTAACTGCAGTATCATACAAGATTATTGCATCATCAAATTTTTTTAAACCGTGTAACACTGAGCCTTTTCCAATTAATGCATCAATATTTTTTGGATCAAATCTAAGTGCAATATCAAATAATTTCAATGACTCTTTATTTTTTCCAATTCTTTGAAGTGTTACAGCTTTATCAATTAATGCACCAATATTTTTTGGATCGATATCTAAAATTTTATCATACAATATTATTGCTTCTGAAAATTCTTGGATGTCACATAGCTCAGACGCATTTTCTAACATGTCTCTCAAAAATTTTTTCAACATTTTAGATGAATATCACTAAATTATATGCATTAGTAATTTTCATACGTTTTTATGAAGAATCTTTATCACGAGGATCTATTTCTAGTGATTTGTTATAACATTCTGAGGCTTCATCATATCTGCCTAAACTACGTAATACAACACCTTTTAAATTCCATAAATTTGGATTATCTGGTTCAATGACTAATGACTGTTCAAAGCATGATAAAGCATCTTGAAATTTTCCCTCTTCAAGATATTTTTTTCCAGTTTTAGTCAGTTCATCAGTTGAATTCATATGTTATTTACAATTAACTTATAGATAATTTCATCTAAGATGTAACTCTGTAATAGTCCCATTTCTCAGGATTAAACTTCTTCACGAATTCAACATTTTTGTCATTTTTTATTCTATGTTCTATTACTCCTCGCATTGCAAAACTAGTCATGTATTTGTAACCTTTTGAATGAACCTGCATCATGAATAGTTGTCTAATCTCTCTACCGCCATTAAATCCCCAATAGCCATTTTTTATTGCAATTGGTTCTAAAAATATGGTATTAGATTTACCATAGTTTTTATCATTAATTTGAGATTGAAAATTATAAGATTCTAATGGCCCACCTTTTGCAAATCCAATGATTCGACCTTTTGAATTTCCAATTCTTAGTGTATTTAGAATTGTTTGTTCATCATGAACTGATTCAACAAAATCTTCTCTTGTAAATTGAAGTGGACGTGGTAATTCTCTGTAAATATCTAATAATGAATCAATCAAATCTTCATTAGAGCTTTTTTCAATGCATGGAACCAAATTTAGACCTTCATAAGTAAATTTGTTATAGATTTGGATTTCTTCTTCACGTAATTTCATAAAACTAATGATATTATCAAGAAAGTTTTTTCGCATATGTTTAGGAAGACCATTTAGAAGTAATTCACACATTTCTGCTTCATTATTTAGCATATCTTCAAAGAATGATACTGATCTTCTAACAATTAATGCAGGATGCCATCCTGCTGCATGTGCATTCATTTTTGCCATCTCCATAGATTTTGTAAAATCGCCTAGAGAATAACCACCTACTCGATCAGCTACTGAAAGAAAATGCCCAAGCATTTTGAAATTATTTTGTAATTCAGGTTTGTTTTTTGTAATTGCCGATGAATTGAAATAATCATTCATTTGTTTCTCAGTTTTAATTTTTGTTTCACCAATCCAGGGATAAACTGTTCTTGCAATCAATGCACAAATAATTATAGGATCAAGTTGTGCGTTGGTCAAAAGACTTTGAATTGTTTTATCTTTTGTAATAAATTGAATTACATTTTTCTCATGAGGTTTATCAGCAGATTTACTAGGATCAAAATCATGTAATAGTGCAGATGCGAATAAATACTGTACGTCAAGTTGAGAAATTTTATTTTCATTAAGTAAATTAATTGCAGATAATAATGCTACGTATGTTACTTCTAATTCATGATCAATATTATGATAACCATAATAATCGCTAGATAACCCATTTTTATTGAATAACTCACTAGTATAATCTAATAATTTCACATTCTCATCTGTTGCAATATTAATTGAAGACAAAAGGTCAAAAATTCCATTTCTTAGTGAGTGTGGATTTACGAATTCTTGCATTACGATCGGATCAAATATCTACTTTTTAAGTTATTTACTAGGAATGAAAATAAGTTATAAAGCAAATTGTAATTTTTAGAGTAATGAGTCTGAAAAGATACCTAGCCACAAGAGCAATTACAATGTTCAGTGTATTGATGATTACACTGCTTTTAACAATTTTACTGGTTGGTTCCAATATGGATACAATTCTAAAACAAGGTGTAATGTTTCAAGTGAGAGCTGAAATTATTGAAAATCCATCCATTGCAGATAGTTTTTCAAATCCAGACGAATTTGAAGCTTTTATTGAGCAAAAAATTGATGAACGGATTAAAACACTGGGGTTGGATAGCCCTTGGTATTCTCCACAACGAATTGGGTTAACAATGTATAAAATTATAATTTTAGATTTTGGAAATGCCGCATTTTTGACAAGTGATTCTGGTTCATCAAATGTTGGAGATATATTATTAGAAAAAATTCCAAGAACTATTTTATTATTCACATCTGCAACTATAATAATTTCAATTATTGGAATATTTCTTGGTGCTGCATCAAGTAATAAAATTGGTTCAAAAACTGATAGAATTACATCCACATTTGCTATAGTTAGTAGTAGTTTTCCAGTATGGTGGATAGGAATGTTGATGATCTTTTTGTTTGCATTTGTTTATCAGATTTTTCCTGCAAGAGCCACACCAACAATTGATTCTAGTGAACCTGGTTACATATTCTCATTACTATATCATATGGCACTTCCATTAATCACAATATCACTTATTGGATTTGGATCATGGGCATATCTAGTGAGAAATTTCATGGTAAATGTTTTGCAGGAAGATTACATAACTGCAAAAAAAATTATGGGTATCAATAAAAAGAAAATAATATACAAACATGCATTAAAGAATGCTGCACCACCTATCATAACAATATTAGCTCTAAGTTTGTCTGGGTCATTAGGCGGTGCAATAATTACTGAGGCAGTTTTTGATTGGCCTGGTATGGGACGACTATATTTTGATGCAATTGGTGTCATGGATCTTCCTGTAATAATTGGTTCAACATACATTCTAACAGTTTTATTTTTGATCAGTATTTTTGTTGCAGATTTACTGTATGGATATTTTGATCCTAGAATGAGGAGAGGTAATTGAGTGTAAAAACATCAAACGATATTAAAAATGAATTTCTTAAGAGTAAAATAGGAATTACAGGAATTCTAATTTTATTAGTTTTAATTACAATTTCAGTTTTTGCTGTAGTATCAACACCTTCATCAACATTTCAAGATTGGAATAATCCTGAAAAATGGATTACCTATCCAAAAACATCAGTTCCAAGCTGGATTAATTTATTTATTTTAGAAAAGATTCCTGAACATAAAATTTTTGAATCAGAAAATATTACCGCTGAACATAATAATATTTTTTTGACATCACAACAATTTAGATTCAATTATGAATTTGATGATTTTCCTAGTGATTTTATGTATGATTTTACATTAGAATATTCTGATTCACCATTACTTGAAATGATTGTTATAAGACCCGATGGAATGTCAGTAAAATTATTGAGTTCATCACTACCACACTCAAATGATTTGATAGAATACAAGCAAAGAATTTTTTCAGCGGATAATTTACTAAGAAAGAATATTGAACTTCAATCTGATAATTATGAATTTAAAATAAATGATTTGAATTTATCAGATATAATTTTCTCTAAAAAAACAGAAAGAAGTGTTCTTAATGGTGACTATGTTTTTGTGGTGAATGTGTATAGTTTAGAAACTCAAAATACATTTCTTGAGTCTCAATTAATTATTGGTGGAAAAGCTTTTGGCGTTATGGGTACTGATGAATTACGAAGAGATCTAGCAGTTGGGTTATTGTGGGGAACTCCTCTTGCTTTATTTATTGGTGTGTCTGTTTCAATTGGTTCAGTTATTGTTGGATTAATTTATGGAGTTTATTCTGGATACAAGGGTAAAAAAACTGATGAAGCCATGATGCGATTTAATGATGTGCTTTATGCTTTACCTGCACTGCCTTTTTTAATAATTCTAGCCGTGACAATAAGTAATAGCATTTTCCTTATGATAGGATTTTTGATGATTTTTAGTTGGGTTGGAATTGCCAAAGTTTCTAGAAGTATGTCACTACAAATCAAAACAAGGCAATATGTGGAGGCAGCCAAAATAATGGGTCAAAAAGATTCTAAAATAATCTTCAAGCATATAATACCTCAAATGCTTCCATATGTTTTTGCTAGTATTGCAATATCTGTTCCAGCCGCAATTACTACAGAAGCAGGATTAAGTTTTCTTGGTTTAGGTGATCCGTCATTTCCAACATGGGGGCAAATTCTTCATGATGCAAATACATATGGTGCAGCTGCACAGGGTTTTTGGTGGTGGATTATGCCGCCTGGATTATTAATAGCAATAACTGGACTTGCATTTGTTTTCATAGGTAATGCACTTGATACAATTGTAAATCCAAAACTAAAAAGATGACTAAAAACTAAAATCTCTTATAGTGTTTATTACATCATCAGAAAGTTTGATGGTATAAGCTGCAGCACTTTCTTCTGTTAATTGTGACAAGTCTTCAGCAAACTTTGTTTTATCTTTGCCTCTTTCATACATTCCACCTGATTCTTTTATGCATAATGGAAATTTTTTCATCTTTATACTTTTTTGCAAAAGATAAGAAACAAATTTTTGATAATCTTCAATTTTATCCCAATCTATATTTTTTTCATAACATGCAGCAATCCACGTATCTATTGTATTTTGATATATGACTCTCTTACGAATTGTATCTAATGCAAGTTCTGTTTCGGACATTTTAATATATTAAAACATTGCACGTTTCATTGAAGAACCACAACGTGGACATTCCCTTGCATTATAGACTTTATGACATACAAGACATTCATATTTAATTTTAGATGAACTGTCAGAATTTTGACCAAACAATCCACCGCCAAAACCAGAACCAGAACCTGAGCCAGAACCTGAGCCATACCCACCGCGCATTTTATTCATCATTCTACGTCTTAGAATTAATGGAAATGCAATAAATAATGCTAAAGCCGCACCAAGACCATATGGAAATGGTAATACCATTTGAAGTCCTATACTTACAGCTAATGAAGCAAATAAGAATATTAAATATGATTTATAATTGATCAAGTAACTAAAATTGGACTAAAAAGAATATAAGGCTTTTTCAAAAATGTTCTTTAAATTTATCTTCAATCAGAAAAACTCAAAGGAATTGAGTTACCACTGCTGTCCCATGCAAACATGTCATCTTCATTATATGGGGATTTAATAATTATTGAAACTAACCCAAAAAAATCATTGAGATCTTCAATTGATGGTTCTTCTGAACCAGTAGGATGAGAATGAACCATTCCGATATAAGTCAGATCTAATGGAAGAAACGATGAAGGAAATCCTGCAAACGTAGAACCAGTGTGAGAAAACGGTGGTATAACTAATCCATCAATATTCATCACTGAATTTTTTGATTTGCCTTTTAAAATCAAAACCATTTCGTCAGGATGGGTCATTTTACAGTATGAAATTATTCCATCTTTGACATCAGATTTTATAACTACTTTACGTTCAGATTTTTTTTGTTTGAATAGCATATTAATCAGAAATTATTTTATAAGAAATTGATGATGCACTTTTTAAATTAATTTCAAGTTTAGAGAAAGTATTAGAAATCAACCTAGTATTCTCTTCAATTTGTTTTTGTAGCATAGTTTGTTTAGAATCAATATCATGTATCTCATCCTCAGATCTTTTTAATCCAGTTTTACATGTAGTAAGTTCTTGATAATCAAATTTTTCAAGATCATCTGAGAGATTTGATTTTTTCTTATAGAAATTAGTTTTTTCCTGAATTAAGTTAGGCAATATTGATTTTAACGTAGATAATTGCTCTATAGATTTTTCTTTATCTTTTACAGATACTGCACCAGAAATTATTGCAGATTCTACAGAATTTAAGATTGTCACAATATCAGAACTATTTTCTTCAGAAAGAACATTATATGAAGAATCAATCATTTTCTCATTTAAAATTTTTAATGGTTTTTCAAGTGATGAAATATGTACATATTTGTTTAAAGGTCTTGAAATTTTTACAAAATGTTCATCTAAACTATATCGTAATCTTTTTTCTTCTTCTTGCAACTGATCTAATTTTGATTTAGTTTCAATATATGATTTGTATGACGATGAGGATATAATTTCAGATTCTTTTTTTGATAGTTCATCTTTTTTAGATAATTCTTTTTCTAGTCGTATACTTAAGTCGTTTATGTGCTTCTCCTGATCTGCAATAGTATTTTTTGTGGTAGTAATTTTCTCGAGATTTTCATTAATTATTGATAAAAATTCTTGGTTTTGTTTGTAATTAGAAGTTAGATTTTTTATTTCTTGAAGATAACTGTCAAGAATTTCTAAACTATCTTTGAATTTTCTTGCATATTTTTTTGCAAAAAGGGCAATTCCTGTTTTATGCTTACGTAATACATCAACAACCTTTTTGATTGCCTTACTAGATAGTTTTTCAAATTCTAATACATCATTGATTGAATTTATTTCAGCAAACGATGTCTGAAATTCTTTTTGTATTGTTGAACTTACGTCTGATATAGCTCTATTTAGAATAATTTTTATGTGATTATCCAAATCATCAGTCTTTAAATTATCATTTTTTAGTTGACTGGCAATAGAAAGTAAATTTTCCCTATCTGAATCAATCTTATTTCTAAAAGATTTTATTTCAGCAATTAATGTTTTTTCTCTTAAAGAATTAATATCTTTTAGAATTTTTGGAATGTCTGATGTAGATATTTCTAAATTATCTGGTTCTGATGATATGACCACATTATCCTGAAATGTATCTTTTTTCTTACCCCATCCAAAAACCATAATTATAATTTATTTTTTACATCATTAAATGTTTTAAAAATAACTCTAACAAATATAATAATAAGGCAATTATATTTCCCTCATGGAAAAGGTATATCATTCTGATACAATAAAAAAATCTATTAGAATCAAGGTTGGACCAGAAAAAGCCTGGGATTTTATAAGTAAAATTACAGAATTAGATTGGCTTGATAAAATTAAAACTTGTAAACACTCATCAACCAAAAATAGAGGTGTTGGTGCATCTAGAAATATATCATTTGTAGATGGAACAAATGTTGAAGAAATTATTGTAGGATGGAAACCAAAAAAATATTTTTCATATATTGCAGTTTCTGGACTTCCATTACGAGGTTATCATGCAACAATCTCTATTATTGAAAGAAAAAATAATTCAATAGATTTAGAATGGGAATCATTTTTTTCAAGTGAATTAATGACAAAAAAGGAATTTACAGATTTTGTTGAAGTATTGTCAAATTTCTATACCATATCACTGAGAAATCTAAAAATTAGTATGGAAAAATAACTACTTTTGCTCAACTATGATTCTGGGTTTAGATTGACCAGGTTCATGAATTTCAGTTTTTAAACCAATGCTGCCAAATTCTGAATGTTGAATTTCTAGTGTCACGGGAATTGTCTTCCATCCATATTTTGGAATTTCTTTCAGGGGAATTTTTTCTACAAAACGTGAATCATTGTTAAATCTATATTCTTTATGATATGTCTCATCCATACCTAAGATTTCTAGTATTACAGATTTACTATTGTTAGTATTATCCTGGAATGATATTTTTATTACATTATCATTTTTTAGAAAAACTGCTTCTAATTCAACATGCTCTAAAATCACTGTACTGTCTAAATATGATATATCACTCCAATCAGAAATATTTCCTATAACAATTGCTAGTATTCCTAAAACAACTACTATAATCAAAACGTTTGTTTTTTTTGTTATTTGTGACATCTATGTAAATTCTTTTTTCAATGATTTAAGAAAATTTGAGTGTATTCTAACTCGCTCAAGCATTTGTTCTAGTGTCATTTCTGTTCCATGTACTGGGTTATCTTTGAAAAATTTTCTAACTTCTTTCTCTTGACTTGAATCTAAAATATTTCCAATGCTTTCAACGACTCTTTTTAATAATGGGTTTCCTTTACCAGCC